>NZ_JBEXLP010000028.1:0-86179 GCF_040610035.1 Streptomyces sp. NPDC004542 | reverse complement strand
CACCCTCGACGGCACCGACCACGCCGACCACAAGGAACAGGGCAGCATGATCCGCCGCTACATCATCTGGCGGAACCGCCACGCCGACGACCGGCGCCTACGCGCGGTCGTCGACAGGGCAAACATTGCCTGATGCGGCACTAGCCAGGGACAACTTGTCCGCGGTGAGAACTGCCCTTCATGCGGTTCCCGGTTCGCGTCAGGATTGTCGTATCGAACAGAGGGGGTCGGACGATGGACCGGGCGTTGCTGGCGGATTTCCTCCGAGCGCGTCGTGAGGCGTTGCAGCCGGAGGATGTCGGGCTTCCCCGCGGGCAGCGGCGCCGCACCGGCGGGCTGCGGCGCGAGGAGGTGGCGGCGCTGGCCGGGATGTCGGTCGACTACTACAGCCGAATCGAGCAGCAGCGAGGTCCGGCGCCGTCGGAGCGGATGCTCGTCGCGCTCGCCCGGGCGCTGCGTCTCAACCAGAGCGAGCGTGACCACCTCTTCGTCCTGGGCGGGATCCCGGCACCGCGGCGGATCCTGCGGGACGATTACGTCGGTCCCACGATGATGCGGATCGTCGCCGGCCTTTCGGACGCGCCCGCCATCGTGCTGTCACGGCTCGGCGAGGCGTTGCTGCAGACGCGCCCGGCGGTCGCCCTGCTCGGTGACTACACCCAGTACTCGGGCATGTCCCGTTACCTGGTCTACCGCTGGTTCACCGGTGACCCGCGGATCCGTGGCCTGTACCCCGTCGAGGACCATCCGATACGGGGCAGGGTCTTTGCCTCGGAGATCCGGGACGCGTACACGGCGGATCCCACAGGGAGGGCCGGCGAGATCGTCGCGGCGCTGCTGGAGGTCAGTCCCGAGTTCGCGAACATCTGGCGTTTGCACGAGGTGGGGGTGACCCATCATCACGACCTCAAGCGCTACCTGCACCCCGAGTTGGGGGAGCTGGAGCTGTACGCCGAGATGCTGCTGGATCCGGAGCAGTGTCAGACGCTGCTGGTGTTCACCGCCGTGCCCGGTTCCCCGAGCCACGGGAAGCTTCAGCTCCTGACCGCCGTCTAGCGGCTGTCGTCCCTCCTGCACCTGAAGGCACCGCCTCGCAGCCGAGGCATGCCCGGGTCTCACGATGCTTCAGATGCGAGGCATCTCCTCTGCCATGAAAGGTGGCATTTGTCATGAAAGCAGTGCGTTTCCATGAATACGGCACTCCGGACGTCTTGCGTTACGAGGATGTGGAACAGCCGGTCCCCGCGGCCGGGGAGGTCCGGATCCGGGTGGCCGCGACGTCGTTCAACCCGGTCGACGGCAACATCCGCGCGGGCTTCATGCAGGGCCCCATACCGGTGACCCTGCCGCACACCCCCGGCGTCGATGTCGCGGGCACGGTCGACGCGCTGGGCGAGGGCGTGGACAGGGTCAGGGCGGGTGACCAGGTTGTCGGTTTCCTGCCGATGACCGGCGCCGGCGCGGCGGCGGAGTACGTGCTCGCACCGGCCGACCTGCTGACGGCGGCGCCCACGAGCATCCCGCTGGCCGATGCGGGCGGGTTGCCGCTGGTCGGGCTCACCGCCTGGCAGGCCCTCTTCGACCACGCCGAGCTCACGGCCGGCCAGCGGGTGCTGATCAACGGTGCGAGCGGCGCGGTCGGCGGCTACGCCGTCCAGCTGGCCAAGCACGCCGGCGCACACGTGATCGCCACGGCCGGGCCGCTCAGCAGCGCACGCGTCAGGACGGCGGGCGCCGACGAGGTGTTCGGCCACGGGGTCCCCGAGCTGTCCGCGCTGGTCGACGTCGTGCTCAACCTCGCGCCGGTCGATCCGATGGAATTGGCCGCGCTGACCTCCGTGGTCCGTGACGGCGGCATCGTGGTGAACACGACGGTGTGGATGCCCGCGCCTTCCGACGAGGAACGCGGCGTGCGCGGCGTCAACCTCTTCGTCAACAGCGACGCCGCGCAGCTGGCGGAGCTGGTGAATCTGGTCGACTCCGGAGCGCTGTACGTGGACATCGCCCGACGGGTGCCGCTGGCCGGACTGCCGGCGCTGCATGCGCAGGCCGCGGAAGGCGCGCTCTCCGGCAAGGTCCTCGTCCTGCCCTCCGCCGCCTCTCTCAGCTAGCCAGTGTGCTGCGCCAGCTTCGCCGCAGAGCGGATGGCCGGGCTTGAGGACGCCGGCTGGATCGGCCGGCCGAAGGCCGACCCGATCCTCGACGATGCTCAGCGCAGACAACTGCAGCAGTGGGCGCGGCAGGCCAGGACCGCGATCACGCGATCTGCCCCCGGTGGAGGAACGGTGTCACGGCTCCACGCCGACCAGCGGTTCCAGCAACTCCAGTGCTTCCTCCCAGCGGAAGCGTTCCGTCGCGCCGTCGGCCTTCGGCTCGTGCCGTTCGCGTGAGCCGATCAGGACACCCATGCTCCGCAACCGGTCGAGGCTCTGCTGGTAGGCGGGGTGGGCGGCCTGGGCGGAGTTGAGGTACGGCAGCGCCACCGTCGGGATGCCCATGCCGTACGCCTCGCACAGGATGCCCAGGGCGAGGGTGTCGGAGATCCCGGCGGCCCACTTGTTGATCGTGTTGAAGGTGGCGGGGGCGACGGCTATCGCGTCCGCCGGGGGCAGGGGGCGCGGGTCTCCCGGTGCACGCCAGGCGGAGCGGATCGGGTAGCCGGTCTGTGTCTCGATCCCCGTGGTGTCGATGAAGCCGAGTGCCTGCGGTGTGGCGATGACGCCGACGTCCCAGTTCGTCTCCTTGGCGGCCGTGATCAGTTTGCCGACGTCACCGGCGACACCGCTCGCGCAGACGACGACGTACAGGAAGGGCTTCTGGTCCGGGGCGGTCGGTTCGGTCACGCGGGGACTCCCGGTCGGCGGCTGAGTGGTGCGGTTCGGGCAGGGTACGTCGCCGGCGGTCGCGGGCGGCCATGTTCGCGACAGATTCGCAGGGTCTGGTCGCCGTCGGCCAGGCGGCCCGGCTGGCTGCAGGCGTGGGCCGCCTCGGCCCATGGTGCGGCGCGGCGCTCGGGGACCGGGATGTGCCGGCGCATCAAGGGCCGGGGGGTCCGCATGATCCGGCGCCGTTCGGAGGGTGCCCGTAGGCGCTCAGTCGCGCAAGTAAGAGGGAATCACGATCTGTTGACGAGAGCTCAGGAGCAGCCGGGTACGGTGCTGGGGTTTCCGCAGTTGTCGGGCTGGTTGTTGGCGACGGCGCTGGCGATCCGCGTCACCGTGCCGCCGGCGTTGAAGATGCCGCCGCCGTTCGCACCCGTTCCGAGCGCCCGGTTGTTGGTCACCGGACTGGCGGTGAGAAGCACCGTGCCGCCGGCTGAGTCGAAGATGCCGCCACCGCGGGAGTTCGTGCCGTTGGCCGTGTTGCCGGTGACCGGAGTGCTGATGAGCTGGAGCCTGCCGGCGAGGTTGAAGATGCCGCCGCCCTGCGGGTTGTCGCCGGTGGCGCTGTTGCCGGTGACCTGGCTGCCGTTCAGCGTCATGGTGCCGGCTTGGGCGATGCCGCCGCCCTGCGCCCTCGTACCGGTGACGTCGTTGGCCGTGACGTGGGTGGCGTTCAGCGTCACCGTCGTGCCGACGGCGGCGGCGACCCCGCCGGCCAGGACGACCGCGTGGTTGCCGGTGATCCTGCTTGCGTTGACGGTCGCCCTGCCGGAACCCCCGAACGGGCTGACGAACAGGGCCCCGCCGGCATTGTTCGCCCTGTTGTTGGAGAGCGTACTGGTGTTGATGTTCACCACGCCGTTGTCGTTGTCGACGGCCCCGCCGAAGATGTCGGCGGTGTTGTCGGTCAGGGTGGTGGTGTTCAGCGTCAGTGCGGGGCCGGTGCCGTTGAGCCAGATGGCACCGCCCCGGCCGTTGCCGAGGCCCGAGGAAGCGTGACCGTTGCTGAGGGTCAGGGTGTTGAGGGTGAGCTTTCCGTTGGGGCCGTCGATTTCGAAGAAGCGGAAATGGGCCGCGGTCGCGGCTCGGGTGATGGTGTCGCCTCTTCCGTTGATCGTGACGGCGCTCCTGATGACCGGCAGTCCGTTGTCGTCGTTGGGCGGTACGGCGTCGGTGAGGGTGTAGGTGCAGCCGGGCAAGAGGTTGACCGTGCCGCCCAGGGTGGCGACGGCCCCGATCGCGGCTTGCAGATCGCTCTCACTGCAACTGGTCACGTTCACCGTCAGTGCCCGGCTGGTGGCCTGAGGCGTTCCGCTCGCCTCGGCGGAGGGGGTGGCGGGCACCGGCTTGGCAGGCGCCGTGGCCGACTGCGACACGCCAAGTGGGTCCGGGCCCGGTGGGGCCGTCTGTGCGGCAGCGGACGGTGTGACGACCCCCAAAGGGGCGAGGGTGAGCCCCACGAGAAGGGGGGCGGTACGAGAGATGCTCAGGCGCATCGTGACTCCTTCAGGGGATCGTGCATGCCGTTCCCGTAAGCAATATAGAAATACAAACGGAAATAATTCATGTCGGATCAATCGGTGGAAGGGCGACACGCCCCAGTGTGTTGATGATTCGACCGAGAGGTTCTCGGCTGAACGGCCGCAGGTGACGCGGCGCGGTAAGCGACGGCGGAGCGTGGATGGCGCAGTGGATCGCGTGGATCACACCGTGGGTTCGCGTGGATCACACAGCTGAGTGAAGTCGCACCCGGGTGAAGTCGGCCGTGACACGGTATGTCTGCGGTGTTGCGTGGTGCCCGTTCCGTCGCCGTTTCCACAGGAGCCACTCGTGCCGACAGCACAGCCGTTGCCGCCCGCGACCACGGAGGGACGGGTCGAGGGGCCGCACGGCCGGACCTGGTACCGGATCACCGGGGACCTCGATGCCTCGCGGGCGCGGGGACGCGTCCCGCTGGTGGTGCTGCACGGCGGGCCGGGGTTCCCGCACGACTATCTGCTGAGCGTCGCCCGGCTGGCGGAGACGGGGCGCGCGGTCGTGCACTACGACCAGCTGGGCTGCGGCCGTTCCACCCGTCTGCCCGGAGCGGACCCCGGGCTGTGGACCGTCGGCCTGTTCCTCGACGAGTTCGACGTGCTGCTCGCCCACCTCGGGATCACCGGGGACCACACCGTGCTGGGGCAGTCCTGGGGCGGGATGCTCGCGGCGGAGCACGCGGTGCGGCGCCCGGCCGGGCTGCGCGGGATGGTGCTGGCGGACACTCCCGCGTCGATGCCGCTGTGGTGCGACGGGGTGGCGCGGTTGCGGCGGGCCCTGCCCCGGGAGGTGCGGGAGGCCCTGGACCGGCACGAGGCGGCCGGCACCACGGGGTCACCGGAGTACGCGCGGGCCGCGCAGGCCTTCTACGACCGCCACCTCTTGCGGATCAAGCCCTGGCCGCCCGAGGTGGCGTCGAGTTTCGCCCAGTGGGAGGAGGACCCGGCCGTCTACCGGACGATGGTGGGGCCGAGCGAGTTCGACGTCACCGGCACTCTCCGCGACTGGTCGGTGGTGGACCGGCTGGCCTCGGTCGGTGCTCCCGTGCTGGTTCTGCGCGGGGAGCACGACGAGGCCACCGCCGAGTGCGTGGCGCCGTTCACCGAGTTCGTCGCCGGTGCGCGGCTGCGTGTGTTCCCGGGAGCGAGCCACATGCCGCACATCGAGGCGGAGGCGGCCTTCCGTCAGACGGTCGAGGCCTTCCTCGCGGGGTGCGACGCCGACGCGGTGGCTTCGGGAGGCCGGCGTGGGTGACCGCGGGCCGCCGCCGCCCGCGTGGCCCGCTCAGGCATCGCTCACGCCCGTTCCGGCGGCCGGGGACGGAGCCTGGCGGTGGTCCGGCGCAGGGGGTACGGGGGATGCGGCGGGCGCGGTGTCGGTCCGGGGGTGGGACTTCGCCAGGGCGCGCTCGGCCCAGCGGGTGGTCGGCGGGACGGCCAGGCCGGTGAGGGCGAAGCCCAGGCCTACGATCCACCAGCCGATCCGGCCCTGGTCGATGCAGAGGGCGATCAGGACGGACGGGCCGAGGCTGGCGCCCAGGCCCATGCCCATGCCGAACAGTCCCTGGTACTGGCCCAGGGATTCCTTGGGCGCGAGGGCGAAGGACAGTTCGAAGCCGCCGGCGGCCTGCCAGATCTCGCCGAACGTGTGGATCGTGACGGCCGCGAGCAGCACCAGGACGACGGCCCACGCGGGCAGTCCGGGCAGCGCGGACAGGACGGCGCACGCCAGCAGGAAGGCGAACCCGGCCTTGCGGAACGCGGCCGCCGCGGCGGGCACGGTGTCGATGTTGCGGCTCCCCCGTACCTGGAGGCAGACGACGAGCGCGGTGTTGGCCAGCATCACCGCCGAGACCGACCAGTGCGGTGCCGAGGTCCGGCCGAGCAGCCAGAGCGGTACCGCGACGGTCAGCACCCGGTACTGCATGGCCATCACCCCGTCGAGGACGGTGAGCACCACGTAGGGACGGTCCCGCAGCGCGATCCACCTCGGGCCGGGGCGCGCCTTCAGCGGCGGCACGCCGGGCATGAAGCCCGCCATCGCGGCCCCGATCGCGTACGACACCGCGCTCGCGCCGATGATCAGCACGTACGCGGACCTGGTGTCGCGTTCGATCGCCCAGGCCGCGACGACCGAACCGGCCGCGATGCCGAGGTTCGTCACCGCCCGGAGGTAGCCGCGGAACTCGGCCGGTTTCCCGCCCCCGTACTTCTGCACCAGGGGACTGCGCGCGGCGGGACCGGCGGCCTGCGCGACGGCGCTCAGCGTCGCGCAGACCACGAAGGTCCCGAAGTCCCTGGTGAGGCACAGACCGGCCATGGCGAGACCGCCGACGAGCAGGGTGACCGTGTACACGGCACGTGCGCCGACCCGGTCGGCGAGATGGCCGATGGGGACGCCGGCCGCCAGCGACACCGCGCCCGCGACGCTCATGCCGAGGCCGACCTGTGCCGCCGGCAGGTGCAGGCCCCTGGTCAGGTACAGCACGCCGGCCGTGAGGTAGATGCCGTATCCGAGCATCGTCAGCAACGTCGCCGCGGCCAGCAGGCGTTGCGGTCTTCCCGGGGGAAGCAGTCCGGACAGTGCGGGCAGTCCGGGCAGTGCGGGCATGAGTCGGCCCTTTCCTTGTCTGGGCGTTACCGCTGGAGGAGCGCCAGCGCGCTGTTCATGCCGCCCCCGAAGGCCGCGAGCAGCACGGTCTCGCCCGAGCCGATCCGGTCCTCGCGCCATGCCTCGTCGAGGGCGACGGGTATGGAGGCGGCGCCGGTGTTGCCGAGGCGGTCCACGTTGACGTGGGTCGTCGCCGAGGGCAGGGAGAGCAGTCCGGAGAGTTCGCCGAGCATGACGCCGTTGGCCTGGTGCGGGATGAAGTGCCCTATGGAATCGGCCGGTACGGCGTGTTCCGTGAGCAGTTCGTTCACCAGCTTGGGCACGGCGTCGGCGACGAACTCCCGTACCGCCCGTCCCTGCATGCGGAAGTGGTGGCGGCCGTCGCGTACGGTCCGCTCCGAGGCGGGCAGTCTGGATCCGCCGGCCTCGACCCGGATCAGGTCGTGGTGCCCGCCGAAGCCGCGCAGCTTGGTGGCGTACAGTCCGCGTCCGCGTGCCACCGGGCCGAGGACCACGGCGCCCGCGCCGTCGCCGAAGAGGACCGCGGTCCTGCGGTCCTCGGGGTCGAGGATCCGCGAGTACACGTCCGCGCCGATGACGAGGGCCGTGCCGCCGGTGCCCTCGGCGACGAGGTGCCCGCGGGCCAGTGCCAGGGCGTAGACGAAGCCGCTGCACACGGCGTTGACGTCGACGGCGGCCGCCTGGACGGCGCCGATCCGGTCCTGGACGAAGCTGGCGGTGGCCGGCTGGGGCTGGTCGGGTGTGGAGGTGGCGACGACGACGAGGGAGACGTCCGAGGCGTCGAGTCCGGCCGCGGCCAGGGCGCGCCGCGCGGCGCGCGCCGCCAGGTCGGAGGTGGCCTGGTCGGCGGCCGCCCGGCGCCGGAGGCGGATGCCGGTCCGGTGCTCGATCCAGGCGGCGTCCACCCCCGCGGGTGCGGCGACCTCCGCGTTGGGGACGACGCGTTCGGGCACGTAGGAGCCGGTGCCCAGAACGCCGATGACGTGGTTCATGCCGGCCGTCCTCGAGGCGTTGCGGGTGGTGGTCGTGGGCGGGGTGCCGAGGCCGTTCGGGTGCCGGCCCATCAGGCGGACGGACCGGTCGGGCCTGCGGGCCTGGCCGGGCTGACCGGGCCAACCAGGTCCGTCGGGCTGACCGGGCCAACCGGGTCCGTCGGGCTGACCGGGTCCGTCGGGCTGACCGGGCCGGTCGAATCGGCCGGGCCAACCGAACCCGCCGGACCAGTCGGACCCGCCGGACTGCTCGAACCAACCGAACCAGCCGCACCCGCCGGACCGACCGAACCAGCCGCACCCGCCGGGCTGACAGGACCGATCGGCCCCGCCGAGTAGGCGGAACCGGCCGAACCGGCCAAGTCGGCCGGCTCCTCCGGCTCGACCGTGAAGCGGACCGATGCGACGAGTTCGCGCGCCAGTTTCTCGGCGGCCGGGGCGTCCTCCGCGCCGACCACGACCAGTCCCGCGCGGTCGCTGGACCTGCGGAGCGGGGGGATGCGGTCGCCGGGGGTGACGGACAGTTCGGCGTAGAGCACGGCCGGGTGGCGGTGTACCTCGTCCCAGCCCTCGACCGAGCGCAGCCGGCCGGGTGGCGGGGTGAAGTAGCGGACGGCCGCGCCGCGTTCGGGCTGGTGGCCGGCGGGCCCGGTACGGCGGCCGAGCAGGTCGTCGTAGACGACGCCGTACAGGTCGAGTCCCGGGACGGCGTGTTCGAGCATGCGGTGGATCCAGTCGCCGCCGTAGCGGCCGTGGACCTCGCCGAGCACCACGTCGTCCGCGGTGAGCCAGAGTTCCACGTGGAAGGCGCCGGCGCGCAGGCCGAGGGTGCGCAGGGCCGCGGTGACGCGCTCCTTGACGCGGGTCTCGTCGGCCGGGGAGAGGACCGCGGGGAGCGTGTGGCCGATCTCGACGAAGAAGGGCGGCTCGGCCTTGTCCTTCGCCGTGATGGCGAAGATGTGCGGCTGCCCGTCCAGGAACACGCCCTCGACGCTGAACTCCGGTCCGGTCACGAACTGTTCGATGAGGAAGCGGTCCGGGTCCGGGAGCGCGGCGAGGGCCGGCGCGAGGTGCTCCGGCGTCTCGACCAGGCTCACGCCGATGCTGCCCATGGCGTCGCGGGGCTTGACCACCCAGGGGCCGGGGACCTCCGCGAGGAACGCCTCGGCGTCGGCCGCGCCGCCGCACAAGCGGACCGGCGGCTGGGGGAAGCCGGCCTCGGCCAGTGCCGCCCGGCACAGGTCCTTCGTACGGATCCGGCGGACCGCCTCGGGGGGATTGCCGGCGGCGCCGACGGCCCGCGCGGTCTCCGCGACGCTGACCTGGGCCATCTCCTGCAGCGCGTAGACGGCGTCGACGGGTCGGCCCTGTCCGGCCTCGGCGGCGGCCCAGCGCGCAGTGGCGGCCGGATCGGCGAAGTCGACCGCCGACACCGCGTCGGCGGCGGCGATGACCTCGGGGGTCGCGGCGAGCGCGGTGGCCGGGGCGACGACGTGGGTGCGGAGACCGCGGGCGCGGGCCTGCTCCAGGGCGTCGGTCACCATGGCGAGGCTGACCGTCACGGCGCGGGCGCCGCCGACCAGCAGGAGTGTGGGGCGGCGGGTGGGCTCAGCGGACATGTTCGCTCCGTTGCGGTGCGGGCCGGTCCGGTTGTCCCGGTGCGGACCCTGAGGATTCTTCGGGCAGCAGCACGGCCAGGACCTGGTCCGCCGCCACGGGGGCGTGCAGCGCGCAGCCGAGCTTCTCGATCACGGCGGGAGCGGGCGCGGTGAGGCGGTGCTCCATCTTCATGGCCTCGATCACGACGACCGTCTCCCCGGCTTCGACCCGGTCCCCCTCGGCGTGCGGGAGGGAGACGACGACGCCGGGGAGGGAGGCGCGCAGGACGTTGTCCGACGCCGCGGTGTCCCGGTCGGAGCGGATGTCGTCGGTGATCGTGAACCGGGTGCCGTCGACGCACAGTTCGACGTCGACGCCGACGCGGGTGCCGGACCAGCGGTGTCCTCCGGCGTGGCCGGTCCACACCGGGCCGTGCCGGGTGAGGCGTACGTCGACGGTCCGGTCCCCGACCCGGACGGCCAGGACGGGTCCGGTGCGGGCCGTGACGGCCGCCTGCCGCCGGCTGCCGCGGCAGCGGACCGTGATCCGGCCCAGCGGGGCGTCGGGCGCCAGCGCCGCGCGGTCGAGGGGACCCAGCCGCCCGGACCACGGGGAGGCGCTGTCGGGCGCGGGCATGGCCGCCATCGAGGCGGCGCAGGCGACGGCGAGGTCCGCGGTGTCGCGGCCGTCGGCCGGTGCGACGCCGTCCACCAGGTGCGTGTGCGTACGGCCCGCCCGTACGCGGGGTTCGTCCAGCAAGCGGGTGAGGTAGCCGATGTTGGTCGTCAGGCCGAGGACGGTGGTGGAGCCGAGCGCCGCGCGCAGCCGGCGCAGCGCCGCGGCACGGTCCGGGCCGTGCGCCACCAGTTTGGCGACCAGCGGGTCGTAGTGCTCGGACGCCTCGCCCGCGGTGTCGAAGGCCGCTTCCACCCGTACCGAGTCCGGCCACCGCGCGTACAGCGCCCGGCCCGGCGCGGGCCGGAATCCGGCCGCGGGGTCCTCGGCGTACACCCGGCACTCGAGGGCGTGGCCGCTGCTGGTGATCTCCTCCTGGGTCACCGGCAGCGGTTCACCCGCCGCGACGCGGAGCTGCCACTCGACCAGGTCGATCCCGGTGATCTCCTCGGTCACCGGGTGCTCGACCTGGAGCCGGGTGTTGACCTCCAGGAAGTGGAAGGCTCCGTCGGGTCCCAGGATGAACTCGAAGGTGCCCGCGTTGACGTAGCCCAGCGCCCGCGCCCCGCGGACGGCGGTGTCGAGCATCGCCGTGCGTACGGTCTCGTCGAGGCCGAAGGCCGGCGCCTCCTCGACGATCTTCTGGTGCCGGCGCTGGAGCGAGCAGTCCCGCTCGAACAGGTGGACGACGTTGCCCTGGGTGTCCCCGAAGACCTGCACCTCGATGTGGCGGGGCGAGGGGACGTACCGCTCGGCGAGTACCCGTCCGTCGCCGAAGGCGGCACGGCCCAGACGGACGGCCTCGGCCGCCGCGTCGGCCAGCCCGGACTCGTCGGTGACCACCCGCATGCCCTTGCCGCCGCCGCCCGCGGCGGGCTTGAGGATCAGCGGGTAGCCGATGTCCCGCGCGTGGGCGGCCAGTTCGGCCGGCGACTCGGTGGCCTCCCGCGAGCCGGGCAGGACCGGCACGCCCGCCGCCGCCATCAGCGTGCGGGCCGTGCCCTTGTCGCCCATGGCCCGGATGGTCTCCGGCCGCGGTCCGACGAACGTCAGGCCCGCCTCGACGACCCGCTCGGCGAACCGCGGGTTCTCGGAGAGGAAGCCGTAGCCGGGGTGGACCGCGTCGCAGCCGTGGCGCAGCGCCGCGTCGACCAGTGCGTCGATGTCGAGGTAGCTGTGCGCCGCGGGGGCCGCGCCGACGCGGACCTTCTCGAAGGCGCCGGTGAGGTGGTCGGCACCGGCGTCCGCGTCCGAGTACACGCAGACGTACTCGATGCCCAGGCGCGCGCAGGTGCGGGCGATCCGGCGGGCGATCTCGCCCCGGTTGGCGATCAGGATTCGTTTCAGCACGGCCCCTCACATCCTGAAGACGCCGAAACGCGTCTCCTGCTTGGGCGAGCCGGCGGCCATGGCCAGGCTCAGCGTCATCCACTCCCGGGTCTCCACGGGGTCGATCACCGCGTCCACCCACAGCCGCGCCCCGAAGTAGGCGGGCTGCGACTGCTTCTCGTAGGCCTCGACGATCGGCCGGCGGATCGCCTGCTCCTCCTCGTCGGTGAGCGTCCCGCCCTGCCGGGCCAGTTGGTCCTTGCGGATCAGCGCCATCACCGTCGCGGTCTGTTCGGCGCCGACCACGGTGGAGGAGCCGCTCGGCCACATGGCCATGAGCCGGGGGCCCATCGACCGGCCGCACATCGCGAAGTTCCCCGCGCCGTAGCTGCCGCCGATGACGATGCTGAACTTCGCGACGCGCGCGGTGGAGACCGCGTTGACGAGCTTCGCCCCGTGCTTGGCGATGCCCTCGGCCTCGTACCGGGAGCCGACCATGAAGCCGTTGATGTTGTGCAGGAACAGCAGGGGGATGTCCCGCTGGACGCACAGCTCGACGAAATTGGCCGCCTTCAGCGAGCTGTCCGGGAAGAGGATGCCGTCGTTGATGACGACGCCGACCGGATAGCCGCCGATGCGGCCGGTGCCGCAGACGATCGTGGTCCCGTACCGGGCGCGGTACTCGGAGAACTCGCTTCCGTCCAGCAGCCGCGCGAGGATCTCGCGGGCGGGGATGTGCTCGCGCAGTCCGGCGCTGACGATGCCCGGCAGTTCGGCGGGGTCGTGGAGGGGTTCCCGGGGCGCGACGGGTGGCTCGCTCACGGGCGGCGCGGGCCGGCGGGAGACGATCTCGCGGACGAGGTCCAGGGCGTGCTCGTCGTCCTCGGCGAAGTGGTCGGCCACGCCGGAGACCCGTGTGTGCAGGTCGGCCCCGCCCAGCGTCTCCGCGTCGACGACTTCGCCCGTGGCCGCCCTGACCAGCTGCGGTCCGCCGAGGAACACCGTGCCGGTGCCGCGTACGATCACCGCCTCGTCGCACATGGTCGGGATGTACGCGCCGCCGGCCGTGCACGAGCCCATGACGGCGGCGATCTGAGGGATGCCCGCGCCCGACATCTCCGCGATGTTGCGGAAGATCCGGCCCAGGTGGTGCTCCCCGGGGAAGAGGTCCTCCTGGAGGGGCAGGTACACCCCGCCGGAGTCGACCAGGTAGACGCAGGGCAGGCCGTTCTCCCGCGCGATCTCCTGGGCGCGCAGGTGCTTGCGCACGCCGAGCGGGAAGTAGGTGCCGCCCTTGACCGTGGCGTCGTTCGCGAACACCGTCACCAGGCGGCCGGCGACCACCCCGATTCCGGTGACCAGGGCCGCCGAGGGCACCGGCTGGTCGTACACGTCGTGCGCGGCCAGCTGCCCGATCTCCAGGAACGGGGTCCCCGGGTCGAGCAGCCGGGAGATCCGCTGCCGTGCGGTGAGCTTGCCGCGTTCGGCGTGCTTGCGGCGGGCGCGGTCGTCGCCGCCGGCCACCGCGGCCGCCCGGGCCCGCTCGACGGTGTCCCGTCTGCGGGCGAAGTCCTCGGCGTTGCGCCGGAAGGTGTCCGACCGGGTGTCGATGTTCGTGGTGAGTACAGCCATCCGCTGACGTCCTCGGCTCCCCTGTTGACGCGCTGATCCGTGTGATCGCGCTGTTCCCGTCGACTCATGGACTCGTGGCCCGCGTGCGGCGGGCCGGGTGCTCAGTCGAGCTGGTCCCGCCACTTCCTCAGCAGCAGGCAGAAGCGTTCGACGTCGGCCTGCCGCATGTTGGCCCGCAGCATCAGCCGCAGGCCGGCCTTCCCTCGTCCGATGACGGGGAAGAAGATCGGGGAGGAGTAGAAGCCCTCCTCGAACAGCCGCTGGGCGAGCCGCACGGTCGCCCCCTCGTCACCGAGGTTGACGTGCCGGATCGGCAGGCCGTCGCCGTGCTGCTCGGTGGTGATGTGGCTGTCGAAGAGCGCGATGTTCTCCTGGAGCCGCCGCTGAAGGTGCGTCAACTCGTCCGTCCTGTGCAGTTCGACCGAGGCGAGCACGGCGCCGAGCCCCGCCGTGTTGATGCGCTGCGACCACATGACGGGTCCGCCGTTGCGGATGGTGAGGGTGCGTCTGCGCGCGGATCCGCGAGGGCCGAGCAGTATGGCGCCGCCCGAGGCTCCGAAGCCCTTGTTCAGGGAGGTGATGATCAGGGTGCGGTCGTTGATCTGGCCCATCTCGCCGAGTACGACGCCTCGTCCCCGCTCGCCCACGGTGGAGATGCCGTGGGCCTCGTCGAAGAAGAGGAACAGGCCGTACTTCTCCTGGAGGCGCAGCAGCTCCCGGACGGGCGCCTGGCCGCCGGTGCTGTACACGCCGTCGGCGACGTACGCGACCTGCTTGTGCTGCTTGCAGAGTTCTTCCAGGGCCTCGACGTCGTTGTGCCGGACCGTGGTCACCTCGGTCTCGTCGGCGACACTGGGCTTCATCGCGTTCAGGCAGAAGTGGGCGTTGCGGTCGAAGACCATCAGCGGCGGCTCCCCGTCGGTGAACAGGCCCGACGCGACCAGAGGCAGGGCGGCCCAGGCCGCGGCGGCGCAGGTGGCCACGGTGACCACCTCGGCGTCGAACAGGCCGGACAGCGCCTCCTCCGCGGTGCGCAGCGACTCGAACCGGACCCGCATGCGGGACGTGGAGGTGTTGAGCGCCCCTTCGGCCAGTACGGCGTCCGCCGCGGCCCGGACGAGTCGGGGGTGGGTGTCCAGGCCGAGGTACGAGTACGAGGACATGTTGATGAACTCGCGTCCGTCGTCCGTCGCCCGGTGCTCTCCGTCGCCCAGTCCCTTGACGACGACGTCGAACAGGCCCGCCTCTTCGGTGACGTCCCAGAAGACGTCGCTGATTTCGGCCGACTTCTTGACATTGAGGAATGTGTGCATGTGCGCTCTTTCACAGCCTTAGGTCGTGGAGAATTGCGCGGGAAATGTGCGGAGGATCACCCGGCGGGCGTGAACCGGAAACGAGCCCGGGAAAGAACCGGAAACGAGCCGGAGAATGGGCCCGAGAATGGGCCCGAGAATGGGCCCGAGAATGGGCCCGAGAAAGGGCCCGAGAATGGGCCGAGAATTACCGGGGACGGATCAGGAGTAGACGTAGAAGCCGCGGCCGCTCTTGCGTCCGTGCCATCCGGTCTCGACCAGCCGCAGCAGCGACGGCGGAGCGGCGTAGTGCGGCTGCTTGAACTCCTCGTGCAGGGAGTCGGCGATGGCGACCACGACGTCGAGCCCGATCAGGTCGGCCAGTCTCAGCGGCCCCATGGGGTGCGCGCATCCGAGTTCCATGGCCAGGTCGACCTGTTCGGCCGAGGCGGTGCCCTCCTCGACCATCCTGACGGCCGCCAGCAGATACGGGACGAGCAGGGCGTTGACGACGAAGCCGCTGCGGTCGGCGGTGCGCACGCACGTCTTGCCCAGGACACCGGTCGCGAACCGCTCGACGCGGTCGCAGACCGTCTCGTCGCTGAGCAGTGTCGGCACCAGCTCCACCAGCCGCAACGTGCTGACGGGGTTGAAGAAGTGCACGCCGACCACCCGCTCGGGCCGGCTGACGGCGCGGGCCAGGGTGGTGATCGAGAGGGAGGAGGTGGTGGAGGTGAGTATGGTCTCCGGCGGGACGGCCTTGTCCAGAGCACCGAAGATCTCGCGTTTCACGGGCTCGTCCTCGAGCGCGGCTTCGACGACCAGCTGACGGTCGGCCAGTTCGCCGAGGTCCGTGGTGACCTGGATACGGGCGAGGGCGTCGTCGCGCGCCCCCTTGTCGAGCTTTCCCTTCGCCACCCGCCGGTCGAGCGACTCCGCGATGCGACGGGGCGCCCCAACGAGCGACGATTCCCGGGAGACCACCAGACGAACGTCGAGACCACGCACGGCGCAGAGTTCGGCGATGCCGGCGCCCATGGTCCCCGAACCCACGATTCCCAGGCGTGTGATGGGTTCGTGCTGCACATCTCCGGCTAATTCCGCAGAGGAAAGAGGCACAACGAACTCCTGAAGATCGGTACGAGTGGCGAGCTGGGGCGCGATCGCACTTATCCCCGGGACAGGACCGTAGGCAGCGTCCGGGACTCCCGACAATCGATCTTTCGTGGCTGCCACAGGCTTGTCACGCGCGTTGACACAGCCGCCACACAGCGTCAACACGGGAGCGGCCGGCGGCCCGCGGTGGGGGCCGTCTCCTCCCGCCCGTTGGGTCCGGGCCGGACTGGGTCTATCGTCGGAATCACGGGGCCAGGGCGAGGGAGGGCGGCCGGTGATGCCGCAGGACGAGGCCGTGATCGGCTGCACGGGGAAGATACTCATCGGGACTCGCGGTGCCACGGGCCCCGGCGAGGTCCTGGTGCGGGTCAGAGGCGGCTCCGAGACGTTCCTCGCCTGGTCGGACGATCCCCTGCCCGTGGGCGCGACGGTCCTCGTGATCGAATCGCGTGGATGTCGTGAGGTCGGCGTCATCGAGTGGGTGGATCCATTGGACGCGCTCGGCGGGGATGCCGCCGGCGCCGGCTGAGGAGTACAGGCATGTTCGGATACCGCGTCCCCGCTCCCGACGAGGCGATGTTGATCTCGGGCGGCAGACGGGGACTGGGGGGCGCGCCGTTCCGAGTGGTCACGGGGCACGGGAAGTTCGTGCTGCCGATCTTCCGGAAGGTCCGGTTCCTCACCCTGTCCATGTGCGAGTCCGAGGTCACCGAGACCTGTGTGACCAGGCAGGGCATCTCGCTGCACGTCCGCGCGGTCATCGCCTTCAAGGTCGGCAACGACCACGAGAGCATCATCAACGCGGGCCAGCGGTTCCTCTCCGACCAGGAGCAGATGTCGGTGCTCACCGGCCGGATCTTCGCCGGGCACCTGCGGGCCATCATCGGTTCGATGACGGTCGAGGAGATCGTCACCGAGCGGCAGAAGCTCGCCGCGGAGGTGCTGGACACCTCGAAGACGGAGATGGCCAAGATCGGGCTGATCGTCGACTCGCTGCAGATCCAGTCCATCGACGACGGCGACACCGGTTACATCGACGCGATGTCCGCGCCGCACAAGGCGGCCATCCAGCGGCAGGCCCAGATCGCCCAGGCGCAGGCCACCCAGGCCGCGGTCGAGGCGGAACAGGCGGCGGCCCGCAAGCAGGCCGAGTACGCCCGGCAGACCGCCGTCGTCAAGGCCGAGTACTCGGCCGAGGTGGACCGCGCCCAGGCACAGGCCGCGCAGGCCGGGCCGCTGGCACAGGCGCACGCCCAGCAGGAGGTGCTCGCCGCCCAGACGGAACTGGCCCAGCGCCAGGCCAAGCTGCGCCAGCAGCAGCTGGTGGCCGAGGTCGTGAAGCCCGCCGAGGCCGAGGCCGAGCGGGTCAGGATCCTCGCGGCCGCGGAGGCGCAGCGGATGAAGATCCAGGCGGAGGCGGCTGCCTCGTACGACCGGGTCGCGCTCGACCGGATGCTGATCGACCAGCTCCCGCAGATCGTCAAGGAGGCCGCCGGCGGGCTCGCCGGCGCCAATGTCAACGTCCTCAACGGCGCGGACGGCCTCGGCGAGATCGCCGCCGGCCTGGTGTCCCAGGGCCTGACGATCCTCGACTCGGTCCGGCAGAACCTGGGCGGCCAGGACTCCGACGGCCGTACCGGGGAGAGCGCGGCCAACGGCCAGTTCCAGCTGCCCACCAGCAAGGCGAGGAAGGCGAACGACGGCCCGGTCGACGTCGATTGATGCCGCGCGGGTGGCGCCGCGGGGCGGTCGGCGCCGAGCCGGGCTGTGTGATGATGCGCGGACGATGACCGGGCCCGGGGAGGGCCGGGTACACGAGAGGGACGGAGCGCGTCGTGGGCAAGGGCGGGGGCAAGGGCGGGGAGTCCATATCGGACGAGGAGTGGGAGCGCTTCCTCCGGGAGGCCGGGGCCGGCTCCTCGGGCGCGCCCGAGGAGCCGTCGGCGCGGGCCCGGATGGTCGCGCGGCGGCTGCGGGAGGAGAGCAGCCGCCCGGAGGGATGGCGCACCCACCAGCCGGTCCGGCGGCGACGGGGCAAGGGCTGGTACGCGGCCGGTTTACTGGCCGCCGTCGGCCTGCTCGTCGTGGCGCTGGCTCCGGGCCGGGTGGCCGGTTGGTTCGGGGGCGGCAGCGACGGCGAGAGCGCGCCGCTCGCCGTGGAGTCGAAACGTCCCGACCAGCCGCCGCCGACGCAGTCGGCAGCCGAACTGCCCACGCTCAAGCAGCCGTTCAGGGGCTCACCCGCGGCGCGGTGGGGTGACGGGACGGCCGGGATCGGCATGCCCGCGGCGCGGGCGACCGGCTGGATGAGCAAGGAGCAGGTCGCGCAGACGCTCGACCGGACCCGGGACTTCCTCGCCGCGTCCAGCCTGGATCGCGGGGTGCTGGGCGGTGAACGGCCGCGGAAGGCCGTCGCGCTGATCAACCCGCACCAGCAGGACGTCCAGGACTACCTGGCCACCGCGTTCCGCGCGCCCAGCCGGAAGAACGATCCCCTGCTGCTGTTCAGCCGGTTCCAGAAGACGAAGGTGCGGCTCGTCGGGGACGTGGTCAAGACACGGGGGCGGGTCACGTACCGGGAGGGCGAGCGCGGCGCGGTCGAGGTGACCACCGACGTCACCTACGTCTACCCGGTCGTGCGCGCCGCGGCGGGAAGCGACGAGGTGGCGCGCACCATCGTGCGCCGCGAGGTCGTGATGAGCTGGGACGACCCGGCGAAGGTCGTGATCGAACCGGGGACGTTCTCGCTGGTCTCCTACACGGTGGACACCACCAACGGCGGCTGCGACACGTTCACCGGCTACCTCACCCCCGAGTTCGGCGCCGAACGCGCGGCCACGGGTTCGGGAGACGGGCCCGAGGTGGATCCGTACGACCGCAGCAAGTCGATGGACGCGCGGATGCGGGAGGCCGGCGACGCGGGGTGCGGGACCGCCACCCGGTCGTGAGGGGGCCGATCCTCGCAGGAGCATCACACAGGCTGCACACCGTCTTTCGAATGACTCGTCAGCGTGCTGGCCATCCGGTCCCACGTGTGAACGTGACCCGCTCGCGGCCCGCTGGGACGACCGCACGTGACCCGGGAGACCGCGAACAGATGGACTACTGCTCCTCGTGCCGTCGGCACCTGAACGGCGCCCTGATGTGTCCCGGGTGCGGCGCCTACGCTCCGGACCTGGCCGCCGACATCGCCACCCTCACCGCCGGCGCCCGCGGCGCCGAGGCGACGACGGGGACCGCGGCGTGGGAGGCCACGGGCTGGGAGGCCGGGAGCGGAGAGACCGGGGGCTGGGAGGCCGGGAGCGGAGCGGCCGGGAGCTGGGAGGCCGGGGACGAGGCGCCGCCGACCGAGTCGCCGCGGGCCGGGTCGTCGCCGGCCGCTCTTGTCCGGTGCGACCCCCGTGGTGACCCCACGCTGGTGGTCGGCCTGCCGGGCTCGGGATCGCACCAGGTCGCCCTGGACGACGGGCAGTTCGCCGAGTGCGACAACAAGGTGACGGTCACCGCGGTGTCGGCGGCCAGGCCCTCCTGACCCCGACGCCCGCGCGGCGCCCGGAGCGGATCCGCCCGCACACCACGATGCCGGGCCGCCGGAGCCCCGGAGACGTACGGCTGCTCCGGTTCCCGCTCGGCCCGGGAAGCTCCCGCGGTCCCGACCGCTGCGCGGGCCGGACGGTTACCGGGGCTAGCATCCGGTCATGACGACTACTGACCACACCGGCTCCGTGCTGGACACCGAGATCGGCGCCCTCCAGGGCGGTTCCGCGGACCTCTCCCAGTACGCGGGCAAGGCCGTGCTCATCGTGAACGTGGCCTCCAAGTGCGGGCTGACCCCGCAGTACACCGGGCTCGAGCGCCTCCACGAGCGCTACGCCGAGCAGGGTTTCACCGTGCTCGGCGTGCCGTGCAACCAGTTCCTCGGGCAGGAGCCCGGCAGCGCCGAGGAGATCGCCGAGTTCTGCTCGGCGACGTACGGCGTGACCTTCCCGCTGACCGAGAAGGTCGAGGTGAACGGCGAGGGCCGGCACCCGCTGTACGACCGCCTGGTGGGCTTCGCCGACGGCGAGGGGCACAGCGGGGACATCCGCTGGAACTTCGAGAAGTTCCTGATCGGGCGGGACGGCCGGGTCGTCGCCCGCTTCTCCCCGCAGACCGAGCCCGAGGCGGCCGAGCTCGTGGCGGCGGTCGAGGCCCAGCTGGCCGGGTGAACCGGGGATCCAGGGGACCGGAACCCGCACCGGCGCCGGCAGCCTGTTGACCTTGCCCTTGGGGCAGGGGTGAGCGTTCTCGTCACCGGGCGGAGGACCGCCCGGTGACGGAGGATGCCGGTGTGGACGAGGAACTGCTCACCATCGGGGCGTTCGCGGCGCGGGCCCGCCTGTCGGCCAAGGCGCTGCGGCTGTACGACCGCCTCGGGCTGCTGGCGCCCGCGCACGTCGACGTGGCCAGCGGCTACCGCTACTACCGCGCCGAGCAGGCCGAACGGGCCCGCCTGGTGGCGCTGTTGCGGCAGCTGGACATGCCACTCGCCCGGATCGCCGAGGTCGTCGACGCGGTCGAGGCGGACGGGACCGAGGCGGCCGGGCTGCTCGCCGCGTACTGGGCGGGCGTCGAGGCGCGGGTGGCGGGGCAGCGGACGCTCGCCGCGTACCTCCGTGGACGGCTGTCGGGGAGGAGTTCCGAGATGTACGGCAGGTTCGTGGTCGAGACGGTGGACGTGCCCGAGCAGGTGGTGATCACCGAGACGCGGCACACGCTGGCGGACGAGTTGCCGGCGTGGATCGGGGCGTCGCTGGGGCGGCTCGAGGCGGCGGCCCGGGAGTGCGGGGGTGTCGTGGCGGCGCCGTTCGTCGTGTACCACTCCGAGGTGTCCATGGAGAGCGACGGACCCGCGGAGTCGTGCGTGCCGGTCGCCGACGCGGCGGCGGCCCGGGAATGGGCGCGGCGGCGGGGGCGGGCGTGGGAGACGGCTGTGCGGGTGGAACCGGCCCGGCGGCTGGCGTTCACCCGGATCACCAAGGCGCAGGTGGCCCATCCGCAGATCCTCGCGGCGTTCGAGGCGGTGGAGGAGTGGATGGCCCGGGAGGGGCTGGCGGCCTCGGGGCCCTGCCGGGAGGTGTACTTCGCCGACTGGAACGCAGCGGGGCCGGGGGACGCGGTGTGCGACGTGGTGTTTCCGGTCGGATGACGCGGGGCGGCAAGGCGGCCCCGGCGGCCCGGCCGCCCACGGCCGGGCGGGGACAGCCGTGAGAGCCACAGCCGCCGGCGCAGAGGCGAGCCCCCTCGGCAAGGACGGCGGACTGGTCGAGAGGGCTCTGGGCAGTGCTTGTGGAGTTGTGTTCGTCGGGAGTCGGGTGGGCGGAGGGTCAGGGAAGCCCCCTACGCCTTGACCGAGGCCACGAAGGTGTTCCACGCCTCGGCGGGGAAGGCCAGGGTGGGACCCTCGGGGACCTTGGAGTCGCGAACGGCGAGTTCCGCGGTCGCGGGCGACTTGACCTCGACGCATGCCCCGTTCCCGGCGGAATAGGAGGACTTCGTCCACGTCTCGGTGGCGCCCTGAAGCAGTGCCATGTCCACTCCTGTTGCGAGTTGCTCTGCAGTGCGATTCACGCCAACCGTGTCGACCGGTTGGCGTGATCGACGCTACTCGGCAACATCCCTTCCTGGGACACCCGTTCACTCGACCGGGTGGCATATTCGAGTGAGGACTTCCGCTAGGACCCGCCACAGATGTAACATCCGCCGCCCCTCGTAGCCGAAGGCTCAGCGGGCGTACTCCTTGGCCACATCCGAGATAAATTGGCGGGATTGGTCCACATTCAGGGACTGTGCCCGCAGATGTTCGTACATCACGGCGTACTTCTGCACGTCCTGCGCCTTCTCCAGATACAGGTCGCTGGTGACACCCTCGAGGTACACCACGCTGGAGTCGGCCGCGTCGGCGAACTCCAGGATCGCGTACTGGCCGTTGAGCCCGGGATGCGCGCCCACCTCGAACGGCAGCACCTGCACGGTGACGTGCGGCAGCTGGGACATCTCGATGAGGTACTCGAGCTGCTCCCGCATCACCAGCGCGCTGCCCACGACCCGGCACAGCGCGGCCTCGTCGAGCACCACCCACAGCCGGAGCGGGTTGTTCTCGGCGGTGATACGTTCCTGTCGCCGCAGCCGCACCTGTACGCGCTTGTCGATGTCGGCCGTCGAGGTCTCCGGCAGCGCCCCCTGCACGAGCGCCTCCGCGTACGCCCGGGTCTGCAACAGGCCGGTGACGAGCTGGGGTTCGTACACACGCAGCGACTCGGCGTCCGTCTCCAGGCCGATGTAGACGCTGTACGGGATGTCGCCGAAGGCGTGCCACCAGCCCTGCTGCCGGGAGTCGCGGGCCATCTCCATCAGGGAGTCGACGATCCGCTGGTCCTCGACCTCGTACACCCCGCACAGGTCACGGACGTCGCGCTGGCTGATGCTGCGCCGGCCGTTCTCGAGACGGCTGATCTTCGACTGCGACACCAGCAGCCGTTCCGCCACTTCCTCGGCCGTCATGCCCTTGAGCTCGCGGAGCCTGCGGAGCTCCTGGCCCAGCCGGCGTCGCCTGACGGTGGGATTGACATTGGACGCCACGGGACGTGCACCTCCGGCTGCCTGCCTGTACCTGCCACTTTGCGTATCTGCTGCTGAGCAGACTGCCACCAAGGAGCTTCCTACCGCTGGGAAACGGTGGATATGCGGCGCGTACGCGTCAGTTCGGGCACGAGAAGCCGGAAGAAAGCGGTCGAGCGGGGCGGTGGGACCTCAGGGTCTCACCACCCCGCTCGGACCAGCGGCTCCCGAACCGGACCTGGGGACGGTTGTGCGGCTGTGCGGCTGTGCGGCGGTGCTGTGTGCGTGGGTGCCGTGGTACTGCGGCTCAGTGGGCCACGACGCGCGCCATGGGTCCGCGGCGCGGTTGCATCGGAACGCCATGAGCGGGTTCCGGTGCGGGCCTGGCTCCTGGCCCGGCCTGACGGCCGGCCGGGGCCGGGCTGCGACGCGGCTGGACCGCCGCGCCGTTCTGGACGTCCATCACGGCGTGCGCGACGAGACCGCCCATGGGGTCGTGCCTGATCAGGTCCCTGAGCCGGGACCGTGAGGAGCGTCCCTCATTGCCCGGGTACAGGTGCTTGCCGAGGCCGACCGCGTGCGCCAGGGCGGCGAGCGCCGCGGTCCGCGGGTCCGGCGGTACGCCGGTGCGGATCGCGGAGTCCAGCCGGGCTCTGATCTCCCGGCTGATCTCGTTGTCCGTCGCCTGGTAGCGAGTCGTCGGCAGCACCCCGCACATCTGTCCGGCCACGGCGGCGACCATGCCGCACCGCTCCAGATGCGAGAGGTAGACCTGGCGGAGCCCGAGACGCGGCCCGCCGATCCAGTGGACGGCCCGTACCGGAGCGCCACGCCTTCGCAGCAACTCCAACGCACAGTCCAGTGTCGGATCTCCTGTCGGCCGTGGTACCACCACGGCGATACGATCCCCGTCTGGGGCTATCCGTCCGGCCAGCGCCAGCTCCACTAGCTGTGCTCCGGCCAGACCGAGGTCGAGCGACTGCGGCTGCGCAGTGGTACCCGTGGCCGGGTCCAATGCCAGCAGCAGAAGCTCCTCCGGAAGTGTTCTGCGGCTCCTGCCCATCCATGCCTCCCCGCGTGGATGAATGACAGGGTGACCCCTCTCACATTGGTCTGTCGAGAGCACGTGACCGGTTCGTAAGGGAACCGGTAGGTATGTCGTTCTCGTCTACCGCAGCGGACAAGCCCGCACACAGGACACTGGTACATGGTTCGGACAGTGTTGGGGAGGCGTTGTCCGGGTGGGTGTTTCGGCCGCCGGACGGCGGTCGGTTCGGCAGGCGTACGGTGACGTACGGCACATGTAGGAGGCATCGGTGGCGGGCGAGTCCCCCGACAGGTCGAAGCAGCGCGAGTCGTCGGTTGAACCGACGTCGGGGAAGGCGGGTCCGGTTCCCGAGGCCCGCGATCCGCGACTCACGGTGTCCCGCGAGTCGGACGAGCGCGGCGGTGTGGACACGGCGACCAAGGTCCTCTCGACCCGTGACCTGACGTCCGGCGCCAAGCCCCCCGCCCCGCAGGACGAAGCCCGCCTCCGCCAGGCCGTCGCGGCATGGGTACGGCCCGGAGACCAGCCATCCGGACAGGACGCCGCCGAGGCCAAGCCGTCCGGGCGGGAGGCCGCCGAGGCCAAGCCGTCCCGGCAGGGGGCTGCCGAGGCCAAGCCGTCCCGGCAGGGGGCCGCCGAGGCCAAGCCCTCCCGGCAGGAGGCCGCCGAGGCCAAGCCGTCCCGGCAGCAGGCCGCCGAGGCCAAGCCCTCCCGGCAGGAGGCCGCCGAGGCCAAGCCCTCCCGGCAGCAGGCCGCCGAGGCCAAGCCCTCCCGGCAGCAGGCCGCCGAGGCCAAGCCCTCCCGGCAGCAGGCCGCCGAGGCCAAGCCCTCCCGGCAGGAGGCTGCCGAGGCGAAGACTGCCCCCTCCAAGGCCCCGGAGACGGAAGAGACCGGAGCGGAGGCCCCCGAGGAGGACAACGCCGGGGGCAAGGCCTCGGAGTCGGACACCCCCGGTTCGGAGGCCTCAAGGGCGAAGGGCGCCGAGCCTGAAGCCGACGAGGCGGAGGCCGCCGGGGACGAGAAGGCCGGGGACGACGGCGGCGAGGGTGCCGCGCGGGCCGCTTCGGACGCCGAGACCGTGAGCGACGCACCCGAGGACGCCGTCGCGGACCCGGACGGGCCCGCTGACGCCGTCCCGAAGGCGGACACCGACGCCACCCCCGAGCCTGCGGCCGCCGACGGCGATTCCGCCCCTCAGGGGCCGCCCACACCCGACGACGAGAGCCGCACGGGTGGTGCGGGTGGGAACACGAAGGCCGACGCCGAAGGCGAGGCCGAAGCCAAGTCCACGGCCAAGCCCGTCGATCAGCCCACCGCCGTCTTCAAGGCCCCGAAGCCGCGGGTCGATCAGCCGACCACCATGCTCAAGCTCGGCGGCCAGCCGAAGCCCCCCGCGTCGGATCCCGAGCGCACCAGCAAGTTCGTCGCGCTCAAGCCCCTAGACGACCCGTCAACCCGCAAGCCCACCGCCACGCCAAAGCCCGCAGCCGCGCCCGCGTCCGCCCCCGCGCCCGCGCCCGCGCCCGCCGAAGCCACCACCCCCGTCCCCCAGATCGGACCCGAGCGCACCACCCAGCAGCCGCTTCCCCCGAAGCCCCCGCTGGACCTGCTCGCAGAGCTGACCAACACGCCTCCGCCCCCGGAGACCCCGGTCCGCACGCTCGTCCGCCGGGTCAAGATCTGGACCCCGCTGGTCCTCCTGCTGGCGGTCGTCTTTGCGGTCGTACAGGCTCTGCGCCCGCTGCCCGCCCCCACCCTCGCCCTGACCGCCGAGGAGTCCTACACGTTCGACGGCAGGACCAGCCTGCCGTGGCCCGGCGAGGGCCAGGGCTGGATGGACGTGGACGGCATCGGCACGATGAGCGGCTTCGGCAAGCAGACCCCCGTCGCCATCGGCTCCGTCGCCAAGACGATGACCGCGTACATCATCCTCAAGGAGCACCCGCTGAAGGTGGGCGCCGAGGGTCCGGCCATCACCGTCGACGCCACCGCCGAGAAGGAGGGCGGCTACGACAAGACCGGCGAGTCCACCCTCAACAGCGTCAAGGAGGGCGACAAGCTCTCCGAGAAGCAGGCGCTGTCGGCGGTCATGATTCCGTCCGCGAACAACATCGCGCGGCTGCTGGCCCGTTGGGACGCGGGTTCCGAGGCGGCGTTCGTGAAGAAGATGAACGCGACCGCCAAGAAGCTCGGCATGACGCACACGACGTACACCGACCCCTCCGGTCTGAAGGAGACCACCGTCTCCACCGCCCGGGACCAGGTGACGCTCGGCAACGCGGTGGTGAAGATCCCGGCGCTGACGGCCATCACCAGCGCGGCCAGCTGGACGGACCCCTCCGGCCACAACTGGCCGAACTTCAACCAGCTCCCGTACGTCATGGGCGCGATCGGCATCAAGACCGGCAGCACGACCGCGGCCGGCGGCAACCTCCTCTTCGCCGCGCGCAAGGAGGTCGGCGGTGAGACGGTCACCGTCGTCGGCGCGATCCTCGGCCAGCACAAGGCCCCGATCCTCGACACGGTCAACGCGGTCAGCAAGACCGCGCTGGTCGCGGCGAAGGACGCACTGACCTCGGCGAAAATCCTGAAGAAGGGTGACGTCGTCGGCTATGTGGACGACGGTCTCGGCGGCCACACCCCGGTCGTCGTCACCCAGGACGTCACCGCGGTCGGCTGGGCCGGCCTGAAGGCGAAGCTGTCCTTCGCCGCCGACGACGTACCGCACACCGCGAAGGCCGGCACCAAGGTGGGCACGCTCACCGTGGGCGACGGCAAGAGCGGCGCGGTGAAGGTGCCGGTGGCCCTGCAGAAGGACCTCACCGAGCCGGGCCTCGGCAGCAAGCTGACCCGCCTCGGCTGACCCCGCCACCCGGTTCGCCGTCCTCGCACCCCGCCGACCAAGCCCCTCGGCGGGGTGCGTGCTAGCGTCACGAATCGGGGCGGTGACCGGTCGAGGGAACGCGGCGGGGAACCGGACAGGAAGCGGCCGGGAACACCGAACGAAGCGGCCGAGAACAGAAGACGGGACACGGGGAGTGCCTTCAGGTGGCCACTGCGGAGCCGACACGCGCCGACGACACGGATCCGGGCCCGGAATCCGGCCCGCGAGGCCCGGAGACCGGCCCGCGAATACGCTCGTCCGCGGCTGACCCGGCCACGGACGGACCAACGGACGGCACCACGCACGGACCAACGGACGGCGCCACGGCCAGACCAACGAACGGCCCCACGGCCGGCGCCACCAACGGCCCCACCAACGGCCCCACGGCCGGACCGACCGGCCGCCGGGCGCGGCTGCCCGCCGCCGCCGAGACCCTCCGGCAGCGGCTGCTCCTGCACCCCGCCCTGTCCATGACCGCGCTCTCCGGTGTGCTGCACGTCGTCTGGTTCTTCACGTTCGCCAACAGCGGCGGCGACCTCGCGGCGCAGGACGCGTGGGCGGAGTTCGTCGGCCGGCACCCGGACTCGGCGTACAACCTGGCCTGGTACGGCGGCATGCACCCGGTGTCGTACAGCGTGGTGTCGCCGTATCTGATGTCGGTGCTCGGTGTCCGTACGACGTTGATGATCGCGGGGACGGTGTCGGCGGGCCTGCTGACGGTGATCCTCATCCGCAGCCGCTCGGTGAAGAACCCGCTGTGGGCCGCGCTGGCCGGGGTGTTCGCGTTGATCTGCAACGCGGTCTCGGGCCGGGTGACCTTCGCCCTGGGCACGGTGTTCGCGCTGGGCGCGGTCGCGGCCGTGTTCTGCTGGCCGCACCGCTGGCGGTACAAGCGCTGGGCGAAGGCCCTGGTCGCGGCGCCGCTCGCCGCGCTGGCCACCATGTCGTCTCCGGTCGCGGGCCTGTTCGTGGGCCTGGTCGCGGTGGCGCTGTTCCTGCAGAAGCGGCGGCCGGGCGCCTGGGCTCTGGGGCTGGCGCCGTCGGCGGTGGTGGCCGTCTCGGCCTGGCTGTTCCCGTTCTCCGGTACCCAGCCGATGAGGATCGGGTCGGTGATCCTGCCGCTGCTGTACGGGCTGCTCTGCCTCTTCCTCGTCCCCAAGGAATGGAAGACGGTCCGGCTGACCGCCGGGGTCTTCAGCCTCGGGGTGGTGCTGGTCTGGCTGGTCAACTCGCAGATCGGTTCGAACATCTCCCGGTTGCCGATGCTGTTCGCCGGAGCCACGCTGATCGCGGCGCTCCCGTTCACGGTCCCGCGTTCGCGCAAGTGGTACGTGACCGTGCTGGCGTTCCTCGGCTTCGTCGGCTGGATCGGCTTCAAGTCGGTCGACGACATCGTCCACACCACCCCGAACGCCTCCTGGGCGCGCGAGCTCGCCCCGCTCGTCAACGAACTCCAGCAGGTCGGCGCCGAGAAGGGCCGCGTCGAGGTGGTCCCGGCCCGCTCGCACCGGGAGGCCTCCGCGCTCGCGCCGTACGTCAACCTGGCCCGCGGCTGGAACCGGCAGGCGGACATGGAGCGCAATCCGCTCTTCTACGACGACACGCTCGACTCGGCCAACTACCACGAATGGCTGCAGCGCTGGGCCGTCCACTTCATCGTCCTGCCCAAGGACCAGCCCGACGCGGACGGCGGCGGCACCCGGGAGCGGACCCTCGTCCAGCGCGGCATGCCCTACCTGACGCAGATCTGGGGCGACGCCAACTGGCAGCTGTTCAAGGTGACCGACCCGGCCCCGCTCGCCGAGCCGAACGCGGTCGTCGACCGGGCGGAACAGGGCGAGATGACGCTGGAGGTACGCAAGGCCGGCCGCATCCTCATCCGCATCCCCTACTCGCCGTGGCTCAGCATCGTCGACGCCGAGGGCGAGAAGCTGAAGCCGCCCCAGGAGACCTGGGCCTCCAGGCACCGGGCCGACGGCATGCCGAAGACGTACGACAACGTCAACGGCTGCCTGATGGAGACGCCGGAGGACGCCAAGGGCGACAAGTGGACGATGCTGCTCGCGCCGAGGGCGGGGACGTACCGGCTGGCCGCGCCCTACACGCTGCCCAGGGGCACGCCCTGCCCGGACGAGCTGAAGGAGCCGTGAGCCGCCCCGGACCGTGAACCGCTCGGCGCCGCCGAGGGCCGGCGGCGACGGGCGCTGACCGCTCCCGTCTTCCGAGGGCGCTCCCGTACCATCCACACGGGGGCCGCGCACGCCGGCCCGCCATCGAAGCGAGGGGGGCCTCTTGGACTATCGGCGACTGTTCTCCGAGGACGAGGTCAGGCAGGAGTTCCTCGACCGCTTCGACGAGATCGCGGCGGGCGCGGCCGCTCTCGGCGGATTCGAGGACGTGGACGGCGGGCTCACGGTCGACCGGGCCGCCGAGGCCGTGGAACGCATGACCGAAGGCCTCTGGGTGCCCGACGGGTCCGGCCTGGAGGCGATCATCGAGCGCTTCACCCGGCCGGTGCATCTGGTGCAGAGATCCACGTTCAAGCTGCCGCCGGACGGCAGGACCACCAGCACTCACGTGGCGGCACGCGTGGAACGCGCCCGTCGCCCGCTGGAGAAGGCGATCCCCAGTGTCGGCCGTGTCGACCTGCGCAACCACGCCCTGCGGTGGGCGGGCACCGGCTGGATGGTGGGCCCCCGGCTCGTCGTGACGAACCGTCATGTCGCCGAGAGCT
The DNA here is from genome assembly GCF_040610035.1 of Streptomyces sp. NPDC004542. NCBI lineage: Bacteria > Bacillati > Actinomycetota > Actinomycetes > Kitasatosporales > Streptomycetaceae > Streptomyces > Streptomyces sp. NPDC004542. The sequence continues at coordinate 57,229 of NZ_JBEXLP010000028.1, read as the reverse complement.
TCGCCCGCGCAGCACGGGCCGGGGAGGGCACGGGATTCGCCTTCCGGCAGTCCTGGACGGGCAGGACCGTCCGGCCCAGCCTGGACTGGTACCAGGAGTACCAGCAGCCGGAGGAGTCCCGGTTCCGGGTCGCCGAGGTCGTCTGGATCGAACCGGACGGCAGCCACGACGTGGCCCTGCTGCGGATCGACGCGACCGGCGAGGACGGTGAGGCGGCGCCGCTTCCCCTCGCGCTCGACCCGTCCGGGGCACGCGCGGGCCGCTGGATCGCGGTGATCGGTTATCCCGGACGCGACTCCCGCGCCGACACGGGCGACCAGCAGCGGATCTTCGACGGCATCTACGACTGCAAGCGGCTGGCCGCCGGAGAAGTCACCGCGGTCGAGGGGCACGATGTCGTCCACCACGACGCCACCACGCTGGGCGGCAACTCCGGCTCCGCCCTGATCGACCTGGACTCCGGCAAGGCGGTCGGTCTTCACTTCGGGGGCGAGGCCGGGCGGAGCAACGTGGCCGTGCACGCCGCCGCCGTGGCCCGCATCGTCCGCGCACATGGCCGCTGAGCCCGACGCCCGACGCACAGGCGGGGCCGGTCCGGATGCCGCCGACGGCGCGTGCGCGGCCGGTCCTGCCGCCTCCTGGGACGAGGGTGCCGCGTGCACCGCCGACGACGTGGTTGCGGCGGCCGGTCTGGAGGCCATCACCCGGGCCACCGCCGGTCTGATCGACCCGGAAGACCTCATCCGGGTCCTGCTGGACATGATGAGCCGGGTCGCACGCATCGAGATCGGCGGCCGGCCCGTGGGGACCGGGTTCCTGGTGGCGCCCGACGTGGTCCTGACAGCCGGTCACGTGCTCGGTCCCGCGCTGGGGTCCGGGCAGTTGCCGGACTCCCTGGAAGCCCGCTTCGACTTCCGTACGCCCTCGGCGGTCGACCGGACCGCACCCCACGAGCGGGGTGTACGGGTGCCGCTGACCGAACTGCTCGACGGCAGCCCGCCCACCGCCGCCGAACTGGCCTCCTCTCCACTGTCCTGGGACGCGTCGCCGGATCACCTCGACTACGCCCTCCTGCGCACGGGGGGCGGGCACGTCCCCCACGCCCCCGGTGCCCGGCCCCCGGCCCCCGGCCCGCGCGGCCATTACCTGCTGGAGCAGCACACATACGACTTCCGCAGTGCGCGCCTGCTGTTCGTCGTGCACCACCCGCTCGGCGAGCCGACGCGCATCACGTACACGACTGGCCAGACCCGGATCAACGACCGGGGCACGCGGATCCGGTACCCGGACGTGAACACCACGCCCGGGTCGTCCGGTGGCCCCGTCGTCGACCTCCGCGGCCGACTCGTCGGTCTCCACCACTACACCGCGGGAGCGGTCAACCAAGGCGTTCCGGCGTCCGCGATCGCACGGGCCGTGGCACGCGGGCCGCACGCCCGAATCCTGGACCCGCCTCCCCCCGCGCCTTCTCCGCCGAGCCCCGGAACACCTGCGCTGATGCTGAGTTGGGTGCCCCAGGACCAGGCGTGGGCCGAGTTCGTGCACGATGTCCTGGTCGCCTCGGGACACCACGTGCTGATGGGCCCGGCCGCCGACCGTCCGGGGCACCGCACGGTCCGGGAGCACGTGGACGGCGGCGGCAGGGTGCTCGCCCTCGTCAGTCCCGCCTATCTCGCGACCTCCGCCATGACGGACGAACGCGACCACATCGTCCACGACTTCGACCACGCGAGCGCCCCCAGCCGCCTGGTACCCGTCCTGGTGGAGGGCGAGGCCGCGGGGAGCCTGGCCCTGCTGTCCCCGGTGGACCTGCGTGACGTGACCGCCGCCTCCGGCGCCCCGCGCGATGCCCGCGGCCACCCGGACGAGACCGCCGTGCGGGAGCGGCTCACCTCCGCCCTCGCCGCTGCCCCGTCCACCTCCGAGGGCCCCCCGGCCCCCGTCTCCCGGCAACCCGCCCTCCGCTTCCGCTCCGGCGACCCCCTGCCCCGGCTGCGTCTGCTCAGTGACCGGGCGCGGCAAGCGGCGGGCACCGTCTCCGGGACCGTGTTCACCGACGGCGAGGAGAGCCAGTTCGCGGCGGGCCTCTACGTCACCCGTGACCTGGAGGAGGAGCTGCTGGAGCGGCTGGACCGCGACGCGGCCACCCCTGTCGTGATCGTCGGGGAGGCCGGATGCGGCAAGACCAGCATCCTGTGGAGCCTGGCCCGGCGCCGCTGCGGGACACCCACCGGGGAGGTGTTCTTCCTCAAGGCGACCTGGCTGGTCAGCGGCCCGTCCGGGGGCACCAGAGTCGACCCGGGAATGCTCGTCGACGCGGTCCGGCAGGCGCACGGTGACGGACGGAGCGTGACGGTCCTGATCGACACCGTCGACGTGCTGGTCAACAACGACGACGACTGGGAGCGGCTGGTGACCGTCGTACACGCGGCGGGAGACGCGGGCGCGGCCGTCGCGATGACCTCCCGGGTGGCCGAGGCGGCGGAGCTGCCACCGGAATGGCGGCGGCTGCCGCTGGGGGACTACGGCACCGGCTCCGAGGACGGCCCGCACGCCACGAGCGAGTTCGAGCGTGCCGTGCTCGCCCACAGCAGGTTCTTCACCCGTGATCCCCAGCTGAGAGAAGACCTGATCAGCAGAATGCTGGCGATCGTCGCACGGGACATCTCCCTGCACCCCCTGTGTCTGCGCCCGTTGACCCTCCGCATGCTCTTCGAGATCTACACGCCGGGTCAGGTCCCCGACGTGGTCGACACCACCGGCCTGTACGAGACCTACTGGGACCAGCGGGTGACCCGCGACCGCCGTTCCTGGGATCCCAGGGGCGACCGATCCGGCCACGACCGCGACCTCGGCGAGACGGCCATGGCGCTCGCGCTGGAGATGCTGCGGACCGGCCGTCCGGAGGCGTGGGTCGACCGGGTCCGGCTGCCCGCCGCCCTCACGGCCGCGCGACTGAAGGAGGAGGTGGCGCTCCTGGAGGCCCGCGGGGTGGGGCACTTCGCGGGCGGCGTCTTCCAGTTCTTCCACCAGACGTTCTTCGAGTACGCCGCGAGCCGTGCCCTCGTCCACGGCCGCGGTGCCGCTGGGCTCGGCGCGCTCGTCGAGCGGCTCCAGGTTCCGGACGGCGAGGACTACTTCCTGCTGGCGGTGCTGGAGCAGGCCTGGTTGTGTGCCGACCGCTCGCAGGAGGCCGCGGACCCTGCGGCGGTCATGGTCGGGAAGCTGCTCAGGACCATCGCCGAGGACCTCGACGCCGAGCGCACCACGGTCCGGTACGGGCTGCGGCGCACCGTGTTGTCGGTCTGCGCCCAGAGTTCCCTGCCCACTCGGGACATGCTTCCCGACCTGCTGCACATCCTCGGGTCCGCGGGGCTGGCGCTGCCGGCCCTGCGACAGTTCCTCGAACTCCTGCCCTCCCCGGGACGCGGCTACGGGCCCCGGGACGCCGCCTGCCTCAAGGCTGCCGCGGCCCGCGCGGACAACGCCTGGCTCGCGGTCCTGGAGGTGCTCGACCGCCTGCTGCCCCGGGATCCCGGGCAGGTCGTCAGCACGGTACGGATGTCGGGGCTCGTGGAGCGGGCGGCCGAGGGCGGCCACGAGTTGTCCACCCGCGGTGAGTTCGCCGGCTTCCTCGTCCGCCTCCTGCCCGTGCGACCCGGGGAGGTCTTCCCGCTCGTCAGGTCCGTGGCGCGGGCCGCCCTCGCCGCCGGCAAGCACGCCTACGTCGCCGAAATACTCTCGGACATGGCCTCGTCGAGCGAGCTCCAGGGCGACCCGCGGACTTGGGCCGCCTGGGCGGACGACCTGCTCGGCGAGAGCACCGTGGCGTCCGCGGCACTCATCAAGGCGCACACCGCCGTCCAGCTGCCTCATCTGCGCACCCTCGCCTTCCCCGACCTGGTGGACCGGCTCGCCGCGCTGGTGGCCCGGCTGTCCACCACCGACGGCCCGACGACGGCCGACCGCTCGCTGCTCGGCGCGCTCCTCACCGCGGCAGCGGACGTGTGCCCTGCCGACGCCGACCCGTCCCCCCTCATCGGCCTCCTGGTCAAGGTCACCAGCAGAGAGCGGATCGCCGACCTCTCCCGCGGCTCCCTGGCCCGCCTGCTGGACTCCGAGGCCCCCGTGGGCCGGGCCGTGCGCGATCTCGCCGTCGACTGGCTCGTCCAGGGCATGCCGATCGCCGAGCCCGAAGGAATCGCCGGCATCCGCGCCAAGGTCGCCCGCACCGCCCTGGAGCGGCTCGACCTGCCGCTGCACCGGGTCGCCGACGTGGCAGGCCGCGCGGCCGCCGCAGGGGAGTCGTCCGGCCGGGACCCCGCACAGGTCTGGCGGTCGAGCGCGTGCCTGCTCCCCCTGCTGGTGCGCGGCGCCGCCGCCGGCATCCCCGGGGCCTGCACGGCGATCGCTGAACTCCCCGGCCGATTCACCGTGCGAAGGGTGGACGTCACAGCCTGGGCGGACCCGTACAGCAAGTACCCCGCGACCCTCCACGAGGCCGGTCTGATGATGGACCTGCTCCTGCGCATCGGCGAACTCCAGCAGGCCAAAATGATGCTGGTGAACGGCGTGGCGCTCGACGACGCCTCGCTCGTCCGGCTCGCCGCCTCAGCCCTCGACGCCCTGCGCACCGCCGTGCCGCCCGTCCGCCCGGACGGCATGAGCCACGAGGCCCGTACGAGGCTGCGCACTCTGGCGGAACTGCTCGTCGTCCTGCGGCACGGAGGCACCACCCTGGACCTCCCCTGGGAGGAACTCGCGGCGTGGACCGGCCGCATCCCCGACCCACTGGCCGTGGGGTGGCTCGTCGAACTCGTCGGCGCCGGACTCGAGCGGAGTCAGTATCCGCCCGGGGACGCCCTGCGGCTGCTGCGCGCACAGTGCGGCGCCGACGGCACGCTCGACTGCGGGAGCGAACTCGGCTGGAAGGCACGCCTGTGGTGCGTGTGGTGGTACGGCGTGCACGGCGCGGCCTCGGACGTCCCCGAGGCGCTACGGCTGGCATTCCACGAGCCCGTCGACGCGCAGGCCGTCATCAAGCTGTGCAACTACTTCTTCACGGACCGGCGCGAGTCCCCGCTCACCGAGGACGAGTCCACCGGCCTGCTGCTCGACGTCGGCCGCCGGGTGCGGGCGAGCGCCCTGGGCTCGGGGCGCCGCAAGGACGTCGCCCAGGCGTGGCGGGGGGCGATGTGGTCCTTCGTCCCGGGCTGCGGCACGGACACGCAGCTGCGGATGGTCCGCGATCTGCCGTGGCTGGACGACGTGTTCGCCGGACATCTGCTCCAGTGCGTCCCGGTGAACCGCACGCCCGAGCTGCGTGCCGCGCTCAGGGAGGTGGCGGGCCGGCCGGACCTCGGCCCCCGCCTGCAACGGGCTGTGCACCAGATCCTGGACCAGCACAAGCGGCACTCCTCGGAAGGCGGCTGGCCCGAACTGTTCGCGGACCTCACCGCAGCTTGTCCACGCAACGGTCCGTCCCCGCCACCGTGGGGATGAACGGCGCGACCAGCTCCACCCGCCCCGGCCCCGACTCGGCCATCTGCTCGTCGAGGCCCGTGCAGTACCGCTCCCGGCACTCCCGTGGAGCCGCCTGGAGGAACCGCAGCAGGGTCAGGCGGGTCTCGACGCCCTCGACCTGCTTGACGCAGGTCATGCGGTCGCCGGGGAGCGGGGTGGGCCGGAAGACGGTCACCGTCGCCGCCGGGGAACCGGCGAGGCGCTGGGGCGGCCGGCGGGAGCGCAGCCGCTCCAGCAGTTCGGCGCGCTGCCCGGCGCCGTCGGCGTCGACGGCCTCGAGGACCAGGCCCGCGTACGGGTGGTCGAGGGCGTGGAAGTCGCGGGGACCGGCCGCGCCGTCCCGGTACACCGTGGCCTCGTGGTCCTGGAAGGCCGTGAAGACGTGGGTGCGGTCCCGGTAGACGCGGGCATCGCGGTTGAGGCGCCGCGGTTGATGGCGACGGTCCACTTCATGTGGTCGTCGTAGCGGCCGTCGGTGACCGCTCCCCTGTCGCCTGATACCGCCGGCGTTCACGCCCTCCGTGCCCCGCCCGGGCCCCGACGGGGCGTAGCGCTGTGATCCACCTGCCGGCCTGGCGTACGAGATCACCGAACTCCGGGCAGAGCCGAGCGGAACACCCCTCGCCATCTGATGCTTCGTCAGCTAAACCGGACCCATGACAGATGACGCGCCGCACGCGGAAGAAACCCGCAGCCACCTGTACGCGGAACTGGCCGCCGTCGGCCCCTACGGAGCCGACCTCGGTCACGCCCTCATCACCATGGTCGAGCCGCACCCCGGCCGGGAGCGCGAGTACAATCGCTGGTACGAAGACGACCACTTCATCGCCGGCGCGATGGCCATGCCGTGGATGTACGCGGGACGCCGCTGGGTCGCCACGCGGGACCTGCAACTACTGCGTTATCCCGAGACCTCCGCCGTCGCGCAGCCGGTGACGGCCGGATGCTACATATCCGTCTACTGGATGACTGCCGGCCGCTACGCCGACCACATGCGGTGGACCGTCGGCATCAACAGACGCCTCAACCGCGACCAGCGCGTCTTCCAGGACCGCACCCACGTCTTCACGGCCTTCCAGGACCACGCGGCGACGGTCTACCGCGACGGTGACGAGGGCCCTCGCGACATCCACGCCCTCGACCACCCCTACGCCGGGCTCGTCGTCCAGGTCATCGACGCCGGCTCCCCCGCCAGGCGCACGGATCTGCTTGCCTGGCTCCGGGACGACCAGCTTCCCCAACGGCTGGCGGGCTCGCCCGCGGCCATGGTGACTCTCTTCACGCCGACTCCCCTGCCCCTGGACCGCATGACCTACGTCAAGCAGGTCGAGGGAGTCGGAACCCGGCTGACCTTGTTGTGGTTCCTCGAGCAGGATCCCCGTGTCCCCTGGCGCGAGCACTTCGCGGACCTTGGCACGTCCGTGGCGGCTTCGGGGCTGGGCGAAGTGCAGTTCGTCGCTCCGTTCATACCGACGGTGCCCGGGACGGACCGATACGTGGACGATCTGCGGTGAGCCGCCGGGTGCCATCCAGGGCCGGCGCACACGCGCCGCCCTCGTTCCTCATGCGACCCAGGCGCCACACATTGAGTCGTGTACGATGTCAACGGACTCTCTAGATTGATGGGGTCCTCGGATCCGTGTACGGTGACACGCATGGTAGACCAACCTGCCCCGCGAGTCGGTGGACCGCTTGTCTCCGGCTCTGAGATCGCCAGGCTCGCCGGTGTCACGCGTGCCGCGGTCTCCAACTGGCGTCGGAGGTACGAGGACTTCCCGACACCAGTCGGCGGCGGTGTGAACAGTCCGCTGTTCGACCTGGCCGCGGTGCAGACGTGGCTGGACAAGCAGCGCAAGGGCCAGGACGTCTCGGAAGAGGTGCAGTTGTGGCAGACCCTGCGAGGGGCCTACGGCGATGAGATGATCGGCGGACTCGCCGATGTAGCCCAGTTGCTCGCCGGTCACGAGGGCCGGGCCCCCGCAGCCCTGCCGACAGATGCCGTTCGGCTGGCGCGGCAGCTCAGCGACAGTGGATCACCTGGTGACGTGGTGAGCGCGCTCACGGAGCGTTTCACCGACTCGGTGCGCCGGGCAGGCTCCGACCAGGTCACCTCTCCGCGTATCGTCCACGCGGTGCAGCACTTCGCAGGTGAGGTGGCGGCCGATGCGACCCTCTTCGACCCGGCGTGCGGCATCGGGACGCTCCTGCTGACTGTCGGGCCCGAACTCGGGCCGAAGCGGTGCGGTCAAGAGGCCGACGCCCGCAGTGCTCGATTCGCGCGGCTGCGAGCCGATCTCACGGGACGCCCCGGCGTCGACGTCCGCATCGGAGATTCCCTGCGCGAGGACCATTGGCCGGATCTCAAGGCCGATCTCGTCGTCTGTGATCCGCCTGTCGGTACCACCGACTGGGGACGCGAGGATCTGCTCCTCGATCCCCGGTGGGAGCTCGGTACACCTTCGCGTGCCGAAGGCGAACTCGCCTGGCTGCAGCACGCCTACGCACACACCGCGCCGGGCGGCCGCGTCCTCATGGTCATGCCCGCCTCGGTCGCCTACCGCAAGGCCGGTCGCCGTATCCGGGCCGAGCTCGTGCGACGCGGCATCCTCACAGACGTCATCGCCCTCCCCCCCGGGATCGCTGCCTCGCACGCGCTCCCCGTGCATCTCTGGCGTCTGCGTCGCCCGCAGTCCCCGGACGACGCCGTGGCCAAGGTGCGCATGGTCGATCTGACGGCGAGCGATCCGGACGGCCCACTGGAGCCAGGGCCCGACCAGACGGCGGACGTGCCTCTGATCGAACTGCTCGACGACGCCGTGGATCTCACTCCCGGCCGTCACGTCGAGGAGTCCCACCGCGACTACACGACGGAGTACCAGGCTCTGCGGCAGGAGCTGGCGGAGCAGGTGCGGCTCCTGGCCGATCTGTTGCCTGCTCTGACGGCAGGCGCCGGTCCAAGTGCGCTGGAGGGGCCGTCCGTCAGTGTCGCCGACCTCGCGCGAGCCGGGCTGATCGAGTACGGCGCTCCGGAGCCGGTCTCGGTGAGCGATCAGCTCGACACCGATTACCTCCAGGGCTTTCTGCGCAGCGCGGCGAACACCCGTCGGTCCACGAGCGCCAGCGGAACCTACCGGCTCGACGGCAAGGGTGCCCGCATCCCACAGATGGACATCGCCGAGCAACGCCGTTACGGGGCGGCGTTCCGAGCCCTGCAGGAGTTCGAGGAGCGGGCGCGGAGGGTGGCCGAACTCAGCAAGCAGGCGGCTGCACTCGCCAGGGACGGGCTCGGCAACGGGGCTCTCTCACCCGAAGAGTGATTTTCCGTCGTATCGCCAGGACAGCGCTGTCACTTCGGCTGCGGAACGAACGGACTGGCTGCCCCGCTCCACGACACCGCCAACGCCTCCCGCCCCCGTGTGCACGCCACGAACAGCAGGCACCGCTCCCGGAGCAGGTCCGAGTCGTGCTGCAGCGCGTCCACGGAGGCCGGCGTCACTTCGCGGGCGAAGGGAAGCGCACTCGCCGTCGCGCCGAGGACGGCGACGCAGCGGAACTCCAGCCCCTTCATGGCGTGCATGGTGGCCAGCCGTACGCCTTCCCTGTCCGGCCCCGGACTGTCCCTGACCCGGACCACCGGCACCCGGGCCGCGGCCAGCCTGTCGTAGGCCTTGTCGAGCAGCACGTTGAAGCGGGCGCACACGCCGATCTCCGACGGCCGGATGCCCTGTGCGATCCAGTTCTCGACGCGCTCGACGAGCGCCGCGATCTCCGCCTGCTCCGCCCCGTACCCGTCCACGTGCGGCCTGCGGCCGTGCAGCAGCGACCGGTAGCCCGCCAGCGTGTCGCTGCCCTCGCCGCCCAGGTCGTCGACCGACACCGGGGTGAGGATGCCCGTCGACCAGGCGAGGATCTCTTCCGTACTGCGGTAGTTGATGCGCAGGCGGTGCGTGCGCCCCGCCACCGATATGCCGAGCGAACCGAGTGAGACCTTCGAGTCGTAGATCCGCTGGTGCGGGTCGCCGGTGATGAACAGGTCGTCGCTGCCGGGCGCCACCGCGCCGCGCAGAACGCGCCACTGGGCCGGGTGCAGGTCCTGTGCCTCGTCGACCACGACGTGGTCGTGCGTGGGTGAGGACGCGGCCAGGAGCTCGGCCGCACGGGCGCACACCTTGAGATGGGTGGTGGCCTGCTGGTCGCGCAGCAGGGACTCGAACAGCTCGACGGCCGGCCACAGCTGCTCCCGCCTGGTCGGCGACAGCGCGCTGCCGCGACCGCGCCGGGAGGCCGCGCGGTAGTCGTCCAGGGTGCGCAGGTCCTGGGCGAGGACGACGTGGCGGTACTCCTGGGCCAGGAACTGCTCCGTCCAGGGCAGGCCGAGCTTCTTGACGACCCGCTGCCACACCTGTCGTTCCTCCCGGTCACCGATCGGGGAGGGCGCCCGGCCGTCGAGGCGGGTCACGATGCCGTGTGCGTAGGCGTTGACCGTGGTCACCTCGACGCGGGTGAGCAGCGACTCGTCGTCGTCCAGGAGGACGGACAGGTTCTCCCGCAGCGACGCGGCCAGGGCGTTGGTGAAGGTGGTGAGCAGGACGCGGGCGTCCGAGGAGCGGGTGAGCAGGTGCTTGACCCTGTGCAGTGCCGCGACCGTCTTGCCGGTCCCCGGGCCGCCGGTGACCTGTACCGGTCCCCCGTACGACACCCGGTAGGCGACGCGGCGCTGTGAGGGGTGCAGGAACACCCGCCAGGCCGCGAACGGCTTCTCCAGGATCTCGGCGAGTTCCTCGGGGCCGGTGACCGGGGTGATGCGGCTCGTGGTGTTGGCGATGACGGCGGCCAGGCTCTCGTCCGGGTCGGGCCCCGCGTCCACGGGCCGCCGGACGGCGACCACGTCCCGGTACACCTCTTCGGGGCTGAACCCCTCGGCCAGGTACTGCAGCACCTCGCACTGGTCCTCCGGCAGCAGCGTCTCGAAGGCCCTCAGCTGCGCCTTGTCGACGATGGTCCGCACCGCCCTCAGCACCTGGTCGTCGATGCCGAGTTCGCGCAGCACCGTGTCGGAGCACTTCGCGAACAGCAGTGAGTCGGCGGCCGCGGCGGCTTTCTCCAGGGCCGGGGTCAGCTGCTCGATCGCCGCGACGTTGCGGACCTCCAGGGCCCGCGTCGCGGAGTTCGTCGTGTACAGCCGCTTCGCGGCCCAGGTGTAGGCGTCGTCGTGCGGGACGACGTTGACGAGCAGGAAGACGTCGCTGCCGTCGTCAGGGGCGAGGACGACACCCCGCCAGAAGTCGTTGATGCGAATGGTCCGCATGCGACGGTCGCGGGCGTTCTCCACGGACTCCAGGTGCAGGCCCTTGTCCGCCTGCAGTTCGGGGACCGTGAGCTGCTGGAACTTCTGCATCGCCTTGCGCACGCCGGCTTTGACGGGCCGCTCCAGGACGTCGTAGCTCTCCCAGAAGCTGTTCGCGAACGCGAGCTGCGGCACGAGGCGCCCTCCCCACCCTGAACGGACACTCGGCAGTCGATCATACGCGCTGGGTGTTCACCAGCCGGGCGGCCACCTTCTCCACGTCCGAGAGCAGCCCGGAGGGTTCCTGGTCGAGGTCGAGGGCGTGCTGGTGGATGACGATGCCCGCGTGCCGCACCGTGTGGGCCGCGTGCGGCGCGTTGCCCTTGGCGTACACCAGGTGGCCTTCGCGCAGGCCCAGGGCGGTGCAGTAGGCCAGCATCTGGTAGAGGTCGGCGTCCGGGAAACCGTCCCGTTTCTCGGCCTTGTATTTGGCGTCCACCACGGCGCACGGGGCACCGCCCGGCTCGTACAGCACGAAATCGGGCCTCATGCGGATCGCCGCCGCCTCGTCGAGGTGATGCGGATCCTGGAGCCGCGCCGAGTGCCCGAGACCACGGCATGCCTCCCGCAGCGCCACCGTCACGAAGTCCTCGAAGAGCTTGTTCATGTCGAACAGGAACCCGTCGACGTGCAGCCCGCCGGGCGCATGCTCGACGGAGGCGTTCTCCAGGACGGTCCGGGCGAGATGCAAGGCGTGCTGGTAGCGCGCGTTGAGCCGGTTCGGCTGCCAGGCGGGCAACGGCCGACCGCGCACGATCACCGTGACATCGGCCAGGCGGGCGCGCTGGTGGAGCAGTCCGCGACGCACGTCGTGGGGGACGCCGGGCAACCGCAGGAGGCGCTCGACGGCGGCGCGCAGCAGGCGGTTCTCCGCGATGTCGGTGGTGAACTCGTCGTACTCCACCTCCAACGGCAGCGTCGCCCCGAACCGCCGCCGTATCTGCTCGGCTTCCCGGATGCGGCCCCGGACGACCAGGGATGTCTCCTCGGTCACCCGGTACCCCTGGAGGAGCCCCTGCCGCAGGGCCCGGTCGATCTGCCGCTCCACGGCGTGGGCGAGCGCGGGCAGCAGATCGCGGTGCGCGGTGACTTCGACTTCCCCGTCCCGCCGGCCGCCCTTCGGGGCGAGGCTGTACCCGAGCAGGAAGAACAGCCGGGCGATGGGGACCTTGGGGGCGACGCGTACGGTGATCGGCCCGTCGCCGCCCGGTACCGCGACCGCCACGGCACCGACCTTGCTGCCGGCCCGCAGGGACCAGTGCCCCGGGACGTACGGATCAGGAGCCGCGTCCACGACGTCCCCGGCCGCCAGTGCCCGTCCGACCGCGTCCGGCAGCGCGACGCCTACCGCCGGTGCGTGCTCGACGAGTTCGATGACGTGCGTCACCCGAGCGAGTCCCGCAGAGCCGCCAGACCGTACCGCTTCTCGATGTCCACGCCCTCCCCGTAGTGGTACTCCTCCAGCAGCGGCAGGATCTTGGTCCGCCACGTCCGCTCGAGGCCGCCCTCCCGATAGACGCCGGCCTTCATCAGATACGAGGGCCCGATACGGAAGTCGGCATTGTCGATACGGGAGTTGAGCCGGTCGAGCAGGTCGGCCGGCTCGGCGTCGCGGCCCTCGCGCGCGAGCCAGCGGCGCAGCAGCCCGCTCGTCGGCTCGGTGCGCGGGGACAGTTCGACGAAGGCGAAGCGACGGCGCATCGCCGCGTCGACGAGGGCGATCGACCGGTCGGCGGTGTTCATGGTGCCGATCACGAAGAGATTGGGCGGCAGCGCGAAGTCGTCACCGGAGTACGTCAGCCGGACCGACTTGTTGCGGTACTCCAGCAGGAAGTACAGCTCGCCGAAGACCTTCGCCAGGTTGGCGCGGTTGATCTCGTCGATGATCAGAAAGTGCGGGATGTGCCGGTTGCCCTCGCGCGCGGCCAGATCGGCGAGTTCACGCAGCGGGCCGGCGGTGAGCCGGAAGGCGACCTCCCGGCTCTGCGGGTCCTCCTGCGGCCGGAAGCCCTCGAAGAAGTCCTCGTACGCGTACGAGGGGTGGAACTGCACGAGCTTGACCTGCTCGGGCCCGCCGCCGAGGAACTCGGCCAGCTTCAGGGCGAGATACGTCTTGCCGGTCCCGGGCGGGCCGTACAGCACCAACTGCCTTTCGTCCCACAGCAGATCACGCACCTCGCGCAGCCAGGCGGCGTCGTGCACGAGGAGTTCACCGGCCAACTCGTCCGTGGGTTCGGGCAGCTCCAGCTCGCGCCGGGCGGTGAGCGCGGGGATCTCCACGCTCGGGTCCCGGTCGGCGGCTTCGGCCTCCTCGATCAGGTCCTCGTCGCTTATCCCCAGGCCGTCGATGAGATCCTTCACCGCGCTCAGATCGACGACGTCATGCTGTGCGGAGAGCTTCTGCTGGAGCGCCTCGGGCAGGTCCTCGTACGCGTGCCCGTCCTCCGCCCAGTCCACCGGCCGGCGCAGATCCAACCGGCCGTCCTCGGAAGCGAGCTGCTCGGCCGCTCCCGTGATCTTGCCGACGTACAGCCGGCCGCCCGAGATGGTGCACATGGTGTCGCCCGGTCTCATCCGGGAGAGGAACATGTGCAGTTCCTCGACCAGCTGCACCTTCTGGTTGTACGTCGCGGTGGAGGCGTAGTCCTCCTCGACGGCGGTGCGCAGCCGGTCCTTGCTGATGCCCTGCCCGACACCTTGTCGCAGGTGACGCGCGCGCAGGGTCACCAGCCCCTCGGGCAGCCACAGACGCCGGACGAGATCGAGTCCGGAGACATTGGATCCGCGTACCAGCCAGGCCCGGTTGGGTCCCCACCACACCTGGTCGAGGTAGTCGGAGAGCGGATGGCCGTCGGCGGTCTTCCACTCCAGCCATCCGTTGGCACTGCGACCGACCAGGATCTCGGCGGCGGCCGACGGCGAGTTGCACTCGACGTCCTCGACGAGCTCCATCCAGCCGGGCCAGGTCTCAGACTCCACGAAGATGTCGTCTTCGATCAGGCGCTGCCTCAGCCGGTAGGACGACGGCATGCGGACGGGGAAGGACGGCACGACCTCCGGGCGCCCCGGCGACCCGGCCAGGACGACGAACTTCTGGCTGCCGTTCGTCCCCTTCTCGGTCAGCAGCCGTCCCCGGGCTTCGGGGCCGCCGCCCGGCAGCTTCAGCCGGAACTCCGGGTACGGCGTGCCGGCGTCGGCCATAGTCACCATTTCCCCCGTTCGTGCAAGGTGCGTTCATCCAGAACGATAGGGGGCGCCTCCGACATGGGGCGCCCGGAGGGGAGTGCGCACCGGGACGCGTCACGCGTCCTCAGGTGTCTCCCGCTGCCGTGACGGACGCCCTGTCCGGTCCACCGCGCAAGGCCGCGAGGAGAGCGGTGACCTCCAGCAACCGGGTGTGGATCTCCGCCGGCGCCGGGGGCAGCTCGTACGTGCGGTAGTGGCATGCAGCGCTCAGCGCCGACCAGGTGGTGCGGCACCGGCGGGCGGTGTCGTGTCCCGCGTACCACTCCAGGCACAGCATCCGGTGCTTGCCGATCCGCGTCATCGACGGAGTGACCCGCTGCCAGTAGGCGTCCAGGGCCTGGTCGAGCGCCATGCGGAGCAGGACCGCGGCGGCACGGGCGCGCAGGCCGGGGGCAAGGGTGTTCACGGTGCCGGGCTCGCGCAGCAGGAGACGGGCGGCGGCGGTCACGAGGGTCTCCGGGGACGCCTTCATCGGGCACCCCCGGCGTTCTGACTCCCGCTGCCGCTCCGGATGGCCGTCGCGAGCACCTTGGTCCGGCGGACGAGACTCCTGCGGTCGTCGATGGTCGGCAGGGACGTGTGAGCACCCGAGTTGAAGGTCTCGATCAGCGTCCAGCCGCCGGGACAGATCCGCTCGACGGCCGCACGGGCGTGCTGCTGCTCGTCGCCGAGCAGGGCGAGGGACACGTACGACTTGGTGCGGTCGAGGGACTGGACGCGCTCCTCGACCGCCCGCAGCCCGAGCCCCTGCTCGTCGCGGAGCCTGCGTCGCGCCGTCTCCAGGCAGGCGGCCTCCACCGCCACCCGGCACATGGCGGGCAGCACGTGATCGGCCACGGCCTGCGGCAGGTTGGGGTCCAGGGAGATGGCCCGCGCCTCCGCGAGAGCCTGTTCCACCGGGTCGGTGAGAGCCTCCACGCCCACCACCGAGTCGGTCTGGCGGCTCACGCGCAGGACGGTCGCCTTGATGCCGAGGTGCGCGACAGCCTGCCGGAGCCGGGTGTCATGGGTGAAGACGATCACCTGCCTGTCCCGGGCGCAGGCGTCGAGCACCCGGGCCAGACCCTCGACCTTCTCGGGGTCCATGGACTGCACGGGGTCGTCGATGACGAGGAAGCCGAACGGGCTGTCGGCGTGCGTGGCACGCGGCAGGAACAGGGAG
Source organism: Streptomyces sp. NPDC004542 (assembly GCF_040610035.1). Lineage (NCBI taxonomy): Bacteria > Bacillati > Actinomycetota > Actinomycetes > Kitasatosporales > Streptomycetaceae > Streptomyces > Streptomyces sp. NPDC004542. Next base: position 41,951 of record NZ_JBEXLP010000028.1, on the reverse strand, counting down.
AGCGCGAGGGAGTGCAGCTCGCCCTGGCTCATCACGCTGTAGGCGGGCGCGGACATGTCGTCCACGGAGACGTCGAGGACGACCTTGCCGCGGCCGGGGGTGCCGGCGAGGGTGACGGATCCGAGCGTGACGCTGCTGTGCTCGCACAGCAGCTGCCACACCTCCTGCGACCGCCGGGCGAAGGGCCGCAGCCGCGCGTCCCGCAGTTCGTCGATGATCGGCCGCAGCCAGGTCCGCGCCTTGCGCGCGTGCCTGCCCCGGTCGAGTGCGGCCTCCTTCGCCTCCGCAGCGCCCAGCCACTCGGCGAGCCGTACGGCGAACGGCTGCCAGGCACCGTCGTGCTCGGCGAGCCGCCGGGCCGCCTCCTCCCGCACCTGCCGGCACGCGTCGTCCAGCGCGGCAGCGGCACGCTCGAGGCGGTCCGCCAGCTCCCTGGGGTGGGTGATGTCCCGGCACCGGGTCCACTCCTGCCACACCGCCGCAAGCGGGGAGGAGGGCTCGCCCCGCAGCCACACCGGGACCGGCTGTACGAGGCCGTGGCCGGCCCGAACCGAGACCGCCACCTCCTGCCGGGCGGCCTCGGCGTCCGCTGCGGCCGTCTGGAGTCGCTCCACCTCCGCCCGTGCCTGCTCGGCCCACTCCCGGTCGAGCCGGTTCCCGGCTCCGCAGACCGGGCAGTCCGCGTTCCGGGAGCGCCGCTGGTGCTCGATCGCGGCCTCCAGCAACCGGGCCATGCGACGGGCCTCCTCGGCAGTGCCGTACCGGACCTCCTCCGCACGCGCGGCGGCCTCCCGCAGTCGGGCGACAGCACCACCGACCTCCGCCAGGTCCGGCCCGGTGAGAGTCGCGTGCCGCCGCAGCCGGGCCAGCTCCGCCTCCGCGGCGGGAGCACGGCTCTCCAGCAGCGCACGCACCCGGCCGAGATCGGGCTTCGCTCCCGACAGCGCCTGGACCGCCTCGCGGGCCCTGGGGTCGTCGAGCGCGCCCAGATCGCCGAGGAGCCGCGCGGTGAGCGCGTCCGTGCGATCGACCGTCTGCTTGCACTCACTCACGGCGTCCTTGACCCGGCCGTCGAGCTCGGCGAGCAGTTCGAGCCCGAGGAGCTTGAAGAAGGCGTCGTGCAGCCCGCCGAGCGTGCCGTTGATCATCGAACCGAGTTCGCTGTACGGCAGGAAGGGCCGGGCGAGATCCAGCGCCTCGGCGTCGACGACCTCCTCCAGCTTCCGCTCCGAGCCGTCCGCCCCCTCGACCCGCGTGCGCGCCTCGTCGACCTTGGGCCCGTGCCAGGTCCGCCGCAAGGTGACGGCTTCACCCTGCTCGCCGACGGACAGCACGACGGAGACCTCGGGGGTGACGTCGGGACTGTGCAGGTTGCGCCAGCCCTTCTGCCAGTCGGTGGCCCGCCGCCCGTCCCACCGGGAGTTGCGGCCGGTCAGCGCGGTCTCGGCGGCCTCGGCGAAGCTCGACTTGCCGGAGCCGTTCGGCCCCGCCACGACGACCAGGCCGGGTCCGGGCGGCAGTTCGAGGGTGGTCCGCGGTCCGATGCCGCGCCAGCCCGCCGCGGTGATGGACCGGAGCTGCACGGGTCCGGTTCGCCCTCCGCTGCTCCTGGCCGCCTCGTCGGGGACCAGCTCGTGCAAGAGCTCCTGCACCTCGGGGGCGAGGCCGGAGTGGTGCAGCCGGTCGAGGAGGAGATCGCGCAGGGACGCGGGAGGCTGATGGGTCATGGTCGTTCCCCGTTGTGTGGGCGCGGCAGGAGGGGCCACGCGGGCTACTGATGCGCTTTGTTGGCACCTCAAGCATGAGGATTCGCTGTTAGCACTGTCAACGCGTTGGCAGGATTCTCGTTATTCGAAATTGTGTACGCGTGGGGAGTCCCGGACCGGCCGATCGAGGCCGCTGAAGTGACCGCATGCCCCCGCGCACCTGCTGATCATCGGGGATCGCACCGCCCTGAGCTGGGTGATCACCGAGCAGCGGACGGCGTTCCCGGCGGGCCGGTCGAAGGCGGCACGCACGTGGGAGGAGGAAGAGGAGGTCTTCCCCTGCACCACACGCGGATGCTTCCGGAATCCGACACGGGGCCTGCGACGGGTCATCGGCCGGGCGACGATCGCCAGTCCCGTACGCGTTTCCTGGATGGCCAGCAGCGACTGACGGCGCTCAACATCGGCCTGTGCGGGTCCTTCACAGCGCCCCTCCCGCGTGCGCTGTCGCTTGTCGAGGACCGCGTGGACAGAGCGGCGAACCCGCAAATGAGGGAACCCGAGAACATCGCGAAGCAGGCCGGCCTTCCGGCCGCCTGGTTCCGGAAGCACTTCGACTCGGATACCTCACGCGAAAGCTGGCTGAGGGAGTACGACGCCACCGGCCTGCCCGCGGATGTGACCGGGTTCCCGGCGTTCTCCGAGGCCCGCCGTCCGCGCATGCGTCAGCGCCTCGCGGCACTCTTGGGCACGGCGGCTTCCGTGGAGCAGGCCAGGCCGGGGACGCGCCGGATGACCCGATCGCCGTACCGGACGACGAACCGGAACCGGGTAACGAGGGGCTGTGAATCGGCATACCTGCCACATGGGGCGGCCAGAGGGCGGAACAGGGAGGTCGGTTCCCGCCGTCCTGTTCCGCCCCGCCCGGCTGCGCGGCAGCGACCGGCACCGAACGTGGGAGTGCCGGCACTCTGCTCAGTAGGCGACTGCGGGCGGGGCGAGAGGAATGATCTCCCTGTCGAAGAAAACGTGGAAGTCGTCCCCGCGCTCGTACAGTGCGTCGAACCCGGCCGATGTATCCCGGATCAGTGCTCGATCGGTGAAGCGATTGGCACCCATCGCGTTCCCGTCATCGTCATAGAGCACCTCGTACATGGCGACGTCCCCGAGGATCACCACCTCAGGAACAGGGCGGTCCTTCTCGATGTCCGAGATCTTGCGGGCATCGAGCACTCTGATGTTGTCGCCCAACTCCACGCGCAGACGCAGGACGTAGAGCTCCCATTGCACATACGGAGTCACCGGGAACTCCACCACGCGAAGGCGGCGCTCGAGAATGTCCAGCCGTGTCGCCTCGCGGAATTGCCGGGCGTAGACATCGCGCTTCTCCTGGATGAGGGACAATGCACGATCCCATTCGCCGGCGGCGAAGGCTTCCCAGCTGGCGAAGCCGCGTTCTTTGAAGTTCTGCCCTCGCTCCAGCTTGTTCAGGCAGCGAATTCCGCTCTCGTAGACCCGGCGGAAGTCCGCATGGTACGTGCGGCGATCCATGCGTTCGGAAAAACCACGCGGGAAGGAGTCAAACATTCGGGATATCCGGTTTCGCCGCAATCAACATGTTCCTTGGAATCACTACAAGTCGTTCGTCCGCTCCGACAGAGACTCCGGCCGGCAGCTTGCCGCCCAGGGACTCCGTGAGATCACGGCCGATGACGACGATGTCCCCGTTCTCGAGTTCCCAGATGTCGGGGCAGTCGGGATTGTCGGTCGTGTTTCCCAACTCCTGCGGTGATTTCCCCAGGCGCCGTTTGAACGTCGTGGCCGGATCGGCTTCCCACGGCCTCGTCATGGCCATCGCCCCCTCGATTGGGCCAGAGTTCCATTACTGTAGCGCTGCGCGTATCGGCTTGGCCATGCCATAAGTGGACGTGTTGAAGTGTTGCGCGGATGACTCCTTGTTGTTCCATCCGACTCAAGGGTGCGACGATGAGTAGTGGTCACGAAGCAGCACGGTACCAAAGCGCGATAATGCGGACTATTCAACATACAGTCTGAAGATTTGGAAGGTTTTGGGTAGGGGAGGACTGTGGACCCGGAGACAGCCTTACTCGCGCAGAGCGCGGGAGTCCCACTGGTCACCTTGATGGCAACCGACGCCTGGGAGCGCACGCGAGAGGGGATCACGCAACTGTGGCGCCGAACGCAGCCGCACCGTGCCGAGGCTGTCGCCGCCGAACTGGAAGCCACCCGCGAAGATGCTCTGGCGGCCGGCGAGGCCGACGACCAGGAGACGCTCGGCGAACTGCACCTGGAGTGGCAGGGACGGCTCCGGCGTCTGCTCACCGCCCAGCCCGGCGTCGCTGTGGAGCTGCGTCGACTCCTCGACGAACTTGAGCCGAGGGGCGCGACGGGCCTTGCCGTCAACCAGCACGCGAGCGCGTCCGGCCAGGCCCGGATCTATCAGGCCGGACGAGACCAGCACAACGCGGAGCGATGACAGGCGCGATGGACGGCCACGCCGAGCATCGTGGCCGCGTCTACCAGGCGTCAGGCGACCAGCACATCAGCGAACACCACCACTACGGCGATGAGCCGGCCGCGCCCGGCGGCCCCGACTCTGTGCGCCGTCCGGCAGTCGGTCGGCCCCCGGTCGTTCTGCGCGACCGCACCGAGGTGCTGGAACGGCTGCGAGAAACTGTGCGGGCGGGGCGTGGGGGCGAGGTCTACGTGCTGTACGGCATGGGCGGCTGCGGCAAGACCGCGGTCGCCTACACGTTCTTCCAGATGGCAACCAACGAATGCGGCAGGGTTGGCCTGTGGGTCGGCGCCTCCGACCGCGCGAGCCTGCGTGCCGGCATGCTCGCCGTGGCGGCCGACCGTGGTGCCGGCGACGGCGAACTGCTGGCCGCACGCAACGGACTCCGCCCCGCCGCCGATCTCGTCTGGCAGTATCTCGACCGCTCCGCCGAACCTTGGCTGCTGGTGCTCGACAACGCCGACCAGCCCGAGATCCTCCGGGACGGCAGCTGGCTGCGCACCAGTCCACGCGGCACGGTGCTGGTGACCACTCGCCGCTCAGCCGCCCGCTGGTGGCCGGGGGCAGAGCTACAGCACATCGGCGTACTGCCGCGTGAGGATGCCGCGCGGGTGCTGTGCGATCTCGCTCCTCACAGTGGGACACAGGAGGAGGCGGCGGAGATCGCGGAACGGCTCGGCCGGTTGCCGCTTGCCCTCACGCTGGCAGGCGGCTTCCTTTCCCAGCAAGTGCTCGATCCCTGGACGATGGAGACCTACGGGCGCCGTCTCGAGGAAGGGGAAGGAGTCGAGCTCATCGACCAAGGCGCCGACGCCCTGTCGGAGGAGGATCCTCGGCACCTGGTCGGCCTGACGTGGCAACTGACACTCGACGCGTTCGAGGACCGAGGGCTGCCCGAAGCGACCATGCTGCTGAGGCTGCTGGCTCGCTTCGCTCCCGAGCCGCTGCCGCTGTCCCTGCTCAATCGGGCCGAGATCAGCGGCGTCCTCCCCCATGCCCGTTGCGAAACCGCGCTCAGGGCGCTGCTCGACCAGTCGCTGACCGAACTGGTCGAAGTCGGTGTGCGATGCGCACAGAGTCACGGGGTGCTGCTTGACAGCGTCGCGGCGGCGACCCCGGCGCAAATGGCCCCGGTTCTCAGCACTACAGCGGTCCGATTGGTCGACGCGGCCGTGCCCGACGTGCCCGACGCGGGCCCATACGATCCGCTGCTTCGACTGTTGGTGCCCCACGGGCTCGCCCTGCTGCGGCGCGCCGGCGACCCGCCGACATCGGCTGACGCACTGGCCGTGGCGATCAGGCTGTCCATCGCCCTGCACCGCACGGGAGACTACCTGTCCGCCTGGGAGACTGCCCGGGCCGCTGCGGACCTCGGCGAGCGGCGGCTCGGCGCGGAGCACCGTCTCGTACTGGCCGCCCGCTCCAGGGCCGGACGCGCGCTCTTCCGGCTGGGCAAGTACACCGAGGCCGAACCGCTGCTCGCGCGCGTCCACGCGGCTCAGCAGCGACTGTTCGGGGCCCACGACCCCGACACCTTGGACAGCAGCCACGGCCTTCAACTCGTGCTTGGAAATATCGGGAAACGGGACGAGGCCATCTCGCTCCTCCGCGCCACGATCGCCGGCAGGCGAAGGGCACTGGGCCCTGCCCACCCCCTGACATTGCGTTCGCGATCAAGCCTGCTCGTCCTGCTCTCTGCGTCCGAGATCGTCACCGAAGAAGACAGCACGCTGCTTTCCCTGCCCGCGGAATGTGTCCGCCTCCTCGGCCCCGACCACACCGTCACCCTGGGCGCCCACCACAACCACGCCTGGGTCCTGTACCTACTGGGGCGTTTCGACGAGGCCGACAAGGAGATACGGCTCGTCACCGAGGCGTACCGGCGACGCTTCGGCCCCGACTACCCGATTGCGCTCTCGGCTCAGCAGCTTCTGTCCCGAACCCAGGCTGCACGGGGCCACGTGGAAGCAGCGATCGAGATGATGACGGATGTCCTGGCCAGGCGGGAACGCGGCCTGGGGTCCGACCACCCGTTCACCGTTGCCAGCCGGCAACTGCTGAGCGATTTCACGTCGGGGCAGTGGCGTCCGCCCGGAGCGTGACGGGTGCCCGACGTCGCTGACGGCCGACGAGGAACCCCACTGTGGCCATGGGTGTTCTCCTTCACTCCGGGCAGGGTGGCCGCCTGCCGCGTCACCTGCGGAGCACGCCTCGGACTGGCGGAGTGGCTGCCTGCTGAGGACGCGCGGGACCTGACCACCGGCCATGCGAAACAATGCGCCGGTTGTTACGAGGAGGAGTTGCCCGCCCTTGGCGTCGGTGACCGCGATGCGGAGGAGGCCGGTGGTCATGGTGTCGAGGGTGAGGGCGAGCCGGAAGTCGCGGCCCTGGACGCGGCCGTGCAGGGCCGCGTTGGCGGCGAGTTCGGCGACGATCTGCTCGGCTCGCTCTGTCACATCGGGTGACAGGTCCCAGGCGGGGAGCTGGGTGGTGGCGAGGAGGCGGGCGAGGCGGGCGCCTCGGCGGGTGGAGGACAGGAGCTGGGCGAACCTGGCCACGGTGCTCAGCGGTTGGGGAAGGGCTGCGCTCATGGGGCCACCGTGGCGGGCGCGTGGGGGCGCGTTCCAGGGACAAGACCCGTACGGTGCGTCAACGTACGGGCACACTCTGGCGACGGGCGCGTGCAACCGCCTCAACCGGGGGTGGCGGAGTCGTCGTCGCTGTGAAGTTCGTTCACCCACTCTTGGGCTGCCGTGAGGTTCGGCGCCGTGCCGACCACCTGGTACGCGAAATCGTCCCACTCCTCCAGCACTCGCGGCCCGTCCGGCCGGAGGTGACCGGCCCCGCCGTGGAAAGGCCGGTGGCGCCGGAAGATGTCCATCGGCGGGCGGCGCCGCTTGCTGTACGCGGACAGAGGGTCGTCGGCATCCACGCGTGGGACCGCGCGGGATGGCTGGTTCGGGGGTCCGGGTCGGCGGTGCTTGCCCATGCGCTCGATGGTCTCAGGCCGCGATCGTGGTCGGCCGGGCGGCGGCAAGATCCCGCGCCCGCGTCCGTACGTCCTCGGCCTCAGCGGTCTCGTACGGCCGGGCGGCGTCCAGCAGGGTGTTGAGCCGGGAGACGACGAGCGCGGAGTCGATGCGGGCGGCGTCGTCGAGGGCCTGGTGGGCTGCGGCGGCCCCTCGCTCGACCTCGCCCTCGTCGAACAGAGCCGCGGCCAGGCCGACGCGGTCCATGACCTTCACCCGCTCGAACCCGGGCCTCCTGAGCCTCAGCGCGTCCTCGAAGTGGACGCTCGCCACGCGGGACCCCCGGTCGAGTCCGGCGAGGTCACGGGCAGAAACCGCGCGGGCGCCGGCGTGCTCGGCGGCGTCGAAGTGGCGCACCCACGTCGGAACGTCGTCGCCGAGGCCGTCCACCAGGAGTTCGTCCGCCCGGCCCAGGTACTGCTCGGCCAGGCGCTCCTCGCCGAGGGCCGCGTGTACCCGGCCGGTCTGGGAGGCGACCAGCGCCTTCGTCGCCGGCAGCTTCGCCTTCCTCGCGGCGACGCGGAGGAGGCCAAGGGCGTCCTCGGGATGCCCGAGATAGATCATCTGGTGCGACATGCGGGTGACGATCTCCACTCCGCGGTCCGGCTGTCCGGCCTCGCCCGCCGCGTACGTGCCATAGCTCCAGTACCGCTGGGCCTGCGGATACCGGCCGCAGTCGTGGCTGACCCACCCGGCCAGTGCCGCCAGGTCGGCGGTCGCCGCGAAGACCCGCGCGCGGAGGGATGGCGGGACGCCGTCCTGGATGCGGCGGGCGACCTCCGCGAGTTGGGCGACGATCGCCGACCCGTACAGGCCGCCGCCCTTGGATGCGTCGGCCTTGCTGAAGAAGGCGGTCACCTCTTCCAGCGCGCTGACGGTGTCGGCGTCGAAGCCCTTCGTCTCATGGTTCAGTGCGCGGGCGGTGCCGCCGAGCATGCGCTCGGCGGCGAGGATCAGCGGGGCGCCGAGGGCGAGCTTGAGGGTGTCACGGCGGTTCATGAACAGGTCCATCTGCGTCCATCCGGCCAGTGTCTGGGCGGCTGCCTCGGTCAGCAGCGGGAGCTGAATGCTATCCAGCACCACCCCGGTACCCGTCAGACCGAGATCACCGGGCGTGAGCGGCTGGCCGACCGCCTCGGAGAGGACTTCCGCGAGCAGTGCGGGCACCGGCGGGCGGGGCTTCTCCCCGTCGATCCAGCGCCGGATGCGGGTCGCGTCCGGCGCGATCTGCCGGTGACCTCGGACTTTGGCAACTGCGGCGATGCGCCGGGCGATCTCCCCATGGGACAGGCCTGTCGCCGCGATCCACAGTGCCAAATGCGGGTTGCCGGATCCGCTGACCATCACTGGTGCGCCCTCCCCGTCCGCCGTATACGGAGCGTGGCGATTTCGCCACGGTTCGCGACCCCTACGGTACTGGTCATGGTGGGTGCGGGACAGCGATTCTGCTGAGGCGGCAGCCGCCCGGCTGACCACTACCGGCATAAGGGGAGAGGACAACGCATGGCGACACGTGCACCCGAGGTTCCGTGGGCGATGCGGCTGGTCACCGACCGGCTGCCGGTCGGCCCGCCGGCGTACGCGACGGTGACGCTCGATGCGACCACGCAGACCGCCCGCTACGCCGACATCGCCGGTCGGCCGGTGGAGATGGGCAAGCACGGCACCTCCAAGACGACCGGCACCGCCTCGATGTCCGGGGGCGGCGACGGGCAGAACCCGCAGCCGCAGACCCAGGACGACCACACCACCGACTACGAGTCGGACTGATCCATGGCCTCCACCGTCCTGGTCGTCACCGCGCTGGAGGACGTCACCGCGGACCGGGTCATCGCCGCGCTGCACGAGCGCGAGGTGCCCGTCGTACGCATGGATCCCGCCGATATCGGGCCCGCCCTGACCTTCGGGTTCCGTATCGGCGTGGACAGCCCCACCTGGGGCGGGCGGTTACGTACGGCGAGCCGGGAGGTGGAGCTGGGGGAGGTGGCGGCGGTCTACTACCGCCGCCCCACCCCGTACGCCGCTCGGTACGAGCACCTGCCCGCCCGGCAGCAGCGGGAGTTCGCCGCCGCAGAGGCGAGGCACGGGCTCGGCGGCGTCCTCAACGACCTGCACGACGCGCTGTACGTCAACCACCCCTGTGCGGTGACCCGCGCCGACTTCAAACCCGCCCAGCTCCAACGCTTCGCCGAGCTCGGGCTCCGGATTCCGCCGACCCTGGTCACCAACGACGCGGAGGCCGCGCGGAAGTTCGCCGCCGACCACGGGCCCGTCGTCTACAAGACGTTCCGCGGCCTGCCTCGTTCCGAGGACGGCCGCGCCGGGGCGATCTGGGCCCAGCGCGTCGACCCCGACACCTTCGACGACTCGCTCGCGGTGACCGCGCACCTGTTCCAGGCCGAGATCCCCAAGACCGGCGATGTGCGGGTGACCGTGGTCGGCCGCCGCGTGTTCGCCCAGCGGATCGCCGCCCCGGACCGCGCGCTGGACTGGCGCCGGGGCGACTGGGACGACCTGATCCACGCCCCCATCACGGTGCCCGCCCCGATCAAAGCGGCACTCCATGACTACCTTGCCTCGTTCAGTCTGGCCTTCGGCTGCTTCGACTTCGCCTTGACCGGCGACGGGGACGCCCCGGAACACTGGACCGCGATCGAGTGCAATCCGAACGGGCAATGGGGCTGGCTGCCCGACGCGCCGGCCATCACCGCGGCGTTCGCCGACATCCTGACCGGGAAGGAGGTGGCAGGCGATGACGATGCCCGCCGACCTTGAGACCGACGCCGCGCGGCTGCGCAAGGCGATGGCCAATGCCCTCGCCCAGGACGGCGTCCTGACCGCCCCAGGATGGCGGGCGGCTGTGGAGACGGTGCCCCGGCACCGTTTCGTGCCCGGCTTCTACCTGCCCGCCGGCGAGCGGGACGAGCGGGGCCTGACCGTGTGGGAGCCGGTCACCGCCGAACTCGACCACGCCCGCTGGTTGGCCGCCGCGTACTCCGACACCACGCTCGTCACACAGTTCGACGGCGACGAACCCGACTGGAAGCGGCCCGCCGCGCGGCACGGAGGAGCGCCGACCTCCTCGTCCACGCTGCCGTCGCTCGTGGTGCGGATGTGGGTCGACGCCGATCTGCAAGACGGGCACACGGTGCTGGAGATCGGCACCGGCACGGGCTACTCGGCCGCGCTCGCATGCGAACGCCTCGGTTCCGCCGACGTCACGAGCATCGAGGTCGACCCCCACCGGCTCGACCAGGCCGCCGGCACGCTGTACGGCTGCGGCTACACGCCGACCCTGGCGGTGGCGGACGGGCTGTACGGGTACTGGCCGGAGGCGCCCTTCGACCGGATCGTGGCAGCCTGCTCGTTCCGCGCCGTACCACCCGCGCTCATCGCGCAGGCGCGGCCGGGAGGGAAGATCCTTCTCACCCTCTCGGGCTGGCTCTACGGATACGCCCGCGTCCTGCTCACGGTCGCAGGAGACGGCACCGCCGAGGGCCGACTGCTGCCCGGCACCGTGTCCTTCATGTCCGCGCGGACGCACGCGGCCCCGGCGTTCGGCAATCCCGCCCACTGGGCCGCGGGCCTGCCCGAGAAGGGCCGTACGGCCCGGTACGGCCCAGAGCGGATCACGGCGGCGACCGAAGAGGCGTTCCACGTGCGGTTCCTCGCCCAAAGCGCGGTGCCCGACGCGCAGATGGTCACCATCGGCGAGGTGGTGCACCTGGTGGACGTCGTCACCGGCTCAGCCGCCACCCTTGCCCCCGACGGGGAGGGTTGGGCTGTGTGTGAGGCCGGACCGGTGCGGCTGTGGGAGCGGGTTGAGCGCGTTCTGGACGACTACGACGCGGCCGGCGCTCCGGGGCCGGAGACCTTCACCCTGCACGTGTACGACGGCGGACAGCGTCTGCGGCACCCGCAGTTGCCCGACCTGCCGCTGCCCAGGCTTTGAGAGCCCGCAGGCTGCGGGCTCCGGGACCCCTGGTGGTCCGGGAATCTTCGAGACCTTGCGGGGGACCTGGAATGCGGTGCGTACGCTGTGTCAGCGTACGCACACTTTCTGTGGATCGTACGCGAGGCCTTGCGTCACGCTGGGTGCCGTCGGGTGTGGGGCGACGGACAGTGCGTGACGTAGGTACGGAACGGGAGGTGGCCGCGTATGACGGGCGGTATCGACATCATGGCCGATGACAGCGACGGGGAGCCGGCCGGCGGTGAGCCGGATCGTGAGCCCGATCCCTCGGACAGTCTGCGGACGTTCGGGGCGGTGGCCCAGGCGCTGCGCGAGCACGCGGGGTACAGCAGGGCCGAGTTCGCGGAGCTGGTGCGGTACTCCAAACACACGGTCGCGTCCGTGGAGTTGGGGCGACGGCTGGCGGACGAGGCGTATGTGGAACGGTCGGAGGAGCTGCTGGGGAACACGGGGGCGTTACGGAAGTCGTCGCAGTACGTGACGCGTGGGCGAGGGGATGTGGGACTGGCGGCTTGGTTCCGGCAGTGGGCTCGGCTGGAGCGGGTGGCGGTGAGCCTGTACACGTACGAGTGCCGGTTGGTGCCGGGGTTGTTGCAGTCGGAGGGGTATGCGCGGGCCCTGTTCGAGAACCGGCTTCCGCTGCTGACCGAGGAGCAGACGGAGGCCCAGGTCGAGGCGCGGCTGGAGCGGCAGCGGATGCTTCACGACCGGCCGACGGTGCCGTTCCACTTCATCGTGGAGGAGTCCGTGTTCCGGCGCAGGCTGGGGGGTCGTGACGTGCTGCGGGGGCAGTTGGACCTCGTGCTGGAGCTGACGGCGCCGCCCAACGTGATGCTCCAAGTCATGCCGACCGAGGCCGAGTTCCATGCCTGCATGGACGGTTCGGTGCAGCTGTTGGAGACGCCGGAAGGGCGGCGGCTGGCGTACTCCGAAGGGCAGGAGAACGGCCGGTTGATCTCCGACCGCAAAGAGGTGCGCACCCTCCAGCAGCGCTATGACACACTGCGCTCGCAGGCCCTGAACCCCCAGGACTCGCGGGGCCTACTGGAGCGACTGCGAGGAGAACTATGAGCACGACGGAACTCGCCTGGTTCAAGTCCAGCTACAGCGGCAGCTCGGGTGACAGCTGCATCGAGATCGCCGTCACCGAACAGGCCATATGCGTCCGGGACTCCAAGGACGTGACTCGCCCGCACTTCGCTGTGGGGCGTGCGGAGTGGGCGCGGTTCGTTGGGTTCGTGTCGGAGGTCTGAGCGACTCACGGGGGTGGCGCTCAGGAGATCTTGCGGAGCGTCATCGCGCGCATGTCGACCTCGCCCGGGACCATTCCGTGGACCATGAAGTGGCCCCGGTCGGCTACGGAGGATGCCGGCCGGGGCCGTGACGCGGCTGTCAGGCGCGAGCCTGGACGATGAGCGTGCCGATGTGCCCGGCTTTCGGGGCGTCCACCACCGTCGCCTCAGCAGAGGTGAAACCAGCCCGGAGCAGGTGCCGCTCCCACACCGCGGGCTTGTAGCTGTACCGGTACGTGAACATGGCCTTCCCCGCGAACCCGCCCTTGTACATGCCTTGCGGCCCGTAGGCGCCCGGGATGGCCGGCGGCTGGGAGAACACGAAGACGCCGCCCGGGACGAGGTGCTTGCGGACGAGGGGGAAGAGGCGGGACGGGTCGGTGAACCAGGCCGCGCCGAAGACGGAGTACACGGCGTCGTACCGCCCCTCGTCGGCGGCGAGCCAGTCGAGGATCTCTCCCGGCTCGATCCGCACCCCGAGCGGCGCCCACTTCTCGCCGGCGAGCGCCACCATGCGCGGCGACAGGTCGACCCCGGTGGCCTTGACGCCTTGTTGCGCGAGGTGGGCGAGGGCGCGGCCGGTGCCGCATCCGATCTCCAGCACGGTCTCCGGGCTGCCGAGGAGTTCGGGCCCGGGGCCGTGGCCGGCGTACTGGGTCCAGCAGAACGACGGCTCGGCGTCGTCCCTGAACGCGGACTCGGCGTAGGTGTCCCACAGTTCGGTCTCGGCGGCGATATCGTGCGGTACGGGCACAGCTGTTCCTCTGGTCGTCGGGATGCGGGAGCCCCCGCCCTCGGGGAGCCGTGAGGACGGGGGCGACTGTAGCCGGGCTCAGTGGCTGTCGGGGACCTTGTCGTCGCAGGGGGAGCAGTCCGTGCCGTCGATGGCCCACAGCTCCTCGTCGATGGCCCAGCCCTGGGAGCGGAGGAAATCGCCGGTGCGCACGCACATGCCGTCGCGGCGGCGCTCGATGAACGGGGCGTGGTGCTTGAACCGGCCTCCGTTGTAGAGGCGGCAGAGGCCCCACCAGACGGGTGTGTCGAGGATGAGCTGGTGGACGCCGATGTCGACGAGCTTGCCGACGCCCAGGTGGACGTCGGGGTTCTCGATGGAGCCCATGACGTACATGACGGCGTTGCCGAGGATCCGTTCGGCCATGTCGCGGACCATGGTGTGGTCGCGCAGGAGCAGGGAGACCTCGCGGTCCCACAGGCTCATGCCGGAGTCGAACACGTTGACGGTCAACTCGGTGATGTGCGGAGCGACCGCGTTGAGGAGCTCCTTCGGGTCCCGTGTGAGCGTCCTGGCGGGCGGTTCGAGTGTGACGGTCATTGACCTGCCCTTCTGGGATGTCGTTGCCGTGCTGTGTGGTGCAACCCGCCCGGTTGCTCGACCTGTCCAGAGTTGGGCAGCCGGGGGGGGCGGGAGTTCAGCCGCCCGGAGCCGTTCGCGAGGCCGCCGGGTTCCCTCGTCTTCCCTGACCGTAGGGACCCCTCATCGGCAAGGCCCACGAAGTTGCACCGAATTACACAGCAGTTTGAGGATGCTGTTCGCAAGCGACATGCGCTCTTGACCACGCGAAGCGTGCGCACGATGGTGGTGTAAATCGCTGCAACCGACTAGCGCGGGAGACCAGCCACCATGAACATTCAGTTCGTCGGGATCGACCCCGAGACAGACGAGGACGGATGCCCGACAGTCTGGGTGGACACCAGCACGGACGACCTGCTGATCCAGAGCTACCGGGCCGACGACGAGACAACCGCGACATGCGACGCGTTGTCCCCGGCGAGGGCGCCGATCCCGCCCGGCGAGACCGTCATCAGGATCCCGGCCCGTATGATCCCGATCATCAGGAAGGCATGCGATGAGCTCGATCCCGGAGTTCGCTGAACTCCTCGCCGACACCAAGCAGTCGGCCGCCCATCTGGAGATGCGGGACGCCTACTTCACCAACCCCCGCTTCGAAGCCTGGCAGGACGGGCGGCGCGTGGACTGGGACGACCGGGACTCCTGGTGGCGTCCCTACCACCAGAACGTCGCGGACGCCGTCGCCCGCGGCGTGCACGTGCGGCGCGTCAGGATCGTGTCCGAGCCGGTCACCGACTACATCGCGTGGGAGCACCACCAGACTCGCGCCAACGTGGAAGCTGGCGAGGAGGTGCGCTGGCTCCCAAGGCACCGCGCGTGGGACCTGCTCGTCCCGGGCACCGACCTGTGGATCTTCGACGGGCGGCTGATACGCGTCCACCACTTCTCCGGCGACGGCGAATGGGTCGGCAAGGAACTCTGCGACGAGCGTGGCACGGTTTCCCAGCACGCGTCCGCGTACGAACGGATCTGGGAACGGGCCACCCCCCACGACGAGTACGAGGTCAAGTAACCGTCCATGTCCATATTCCCCACGTCCAGCGTGCAGGAGGCACGGGCATCTCTCGCGGCCCGGCTGCGGGAGCTGCGCCTGGACGCGGGCATCACCGGCAAGGAGCTCGCCCGTCTCGCGGGCTGGTCCGTCGCCAAGTCGTCGAGGATCGAGAACGCCGTCACCGCGCCGGCCGACGCCGACATCCGCGTCTGGTGTGCGGCCTGCGGCGCGCACGACGAGGCGGACGACCTCATCGCGGCCAACCGGCAAGCCGACGCCATGTACCTGCAGTGGAAGCGGCTCCAGCGCACGGGCATGAAGCAGTTGGCGGAGTCCTCGGCCAAGCTGTACGAGCGCACCCGCCACTTCCGCGTGTACGCCTCCCACGTCGTGCCCGGCTACCTGCAGACACCCGGCTACGCGACGGCGCTGATGCGCACGATCGCGGACTTCCGTGGTACCCCGGACGACGTGGCCGACGCGGTCGAGGTACGTATGCGCCGTGCGCGCGTCATCTACGAGGGAGACCACCGGTTCGCGACCCTGGTCGAGGAGAACGTCCTCCATCACCGGGTCGGCGATCAGGACGTGATGTCCGGCCAGCTCGGCAACCTGCTGGCCGCGATGTCCCTGCCGTCCATGTCGCTCGGCATCATCCCGGCCACGGCCGCGCGGGAGGAGGTCATATGGCCGCTGGAGCAGTTCACGGTGTTCGACGACTCGCGGATCCATGTGGAGCTGCTCGCCGCGAAGGTGACCATCACGGCGCCGAGTGAACTCGACATGTACTTGCGGGCGTTCGCCCGGCTCACAGAACTGGCGGTGTACGGGGCGGACGCGCGCGCCTTGATCGTAAAGGCCATCGACGCCCTGGGCTGACCCCGGCCGCTGCTCACCGCTCGCCACCGCTGTGGCGGGACGCGGGCGGCAGCGACAGCACGTCCGGTACCGGCGGGAAGTGCGGGGCGCAGTCCCGGCACGCGTACACCGTGAATCCGGGACCGGAGCCCTGGTGCATCACCGAGACGACGACAGGCGTATCGGTGATCGCACAGCAGCGGACACACATACGCACCGGCGTACGCGTCCCACCCGGGACGGTCTCGGGGCCCTCGCTCGGCTCGTGCGGCTCGCTCTGCTCACTCATCAGGCCACCGCCTCGGCGCCGACCACATGCCGGTCAAGGTCGATGCCGAAGTCGGCGGCCAGGACCATGGCGACACGGCGCCGCCGCCGCGCCCGCTCACACGCCCGCTCGCGCTCCCGTTCGGCGAGAACGACATAGGGCCTGACCACAGCCGTCGTCTCGCCGGGCAACGGCTCTTCGACGCCGTACGGCGACCGCCGCAGCGGGGGCCACGACGCGGTCGCGCGGGGCGCCTCCGGCGTATGCGCGGCGGTCTGCCCGGCGGGGCGTGTGTCCGCCCGGCGCCTGCCGGTGCCGGGGGCGAGAACGGCCAGGATCCGCAGCACGAGGGTGTGGATAATGCTCACTGTCATCAGCTCCTTGGAGGCTGGTGGCCATGCCCCCGGACGTTCGCCGCGTCGCGGGGGTTCTTTTGTGCAGGGGAGGAGTTGGGCGGAGGTCTGGGAGGGGGCAGAGACCGTACGGGAAGGGGCCGACGTGGACCACGGGCGCGATGGAACTTGCCGGGTTCGAGTGCGGCTACAGCACAGGTGGCAGCCGTGTAGAGGTTCGCCACAACCACGATCGCCGCCTCAGAACATCGAACGAGTGCATGCGACGGTGCATCGCGCTTCGGCGCACGGCTCCTCCCGCGTCGCGGCAAGGCCAGCGACAGAGGCCACTTCTCTGCCGCTGATGGCCAGGTGAGCCCAGACTGTCTTGCCGGACTCTCGGGGTCGCACACCCCAGTTGTCCGACAGGGAGTCGACAATGACCAGTCCGCGCCCGCCGATGTCCTCGGGGTCCGCCTCACGCTTCTCGGGCGTCTGCCACTGGTACGAGTCGGAGACTTCGAGGATCAGCACGCCGTTGCGGCGCCTTAACCCGACCTCGAAGAATTCACCGATGCCCCTCGCGTGCTGGACGGCGTTGGTCGCCAGTTCGCTGATGATCAGCTCGGCATCGTCAGTGACTGCGGCGAGCTTCCAGTGAGTCAACGTCGCCTGTACGTGGCGTCGAGCCTCCGGCACGGAGTCTAGACGCAACCGGAACCTCTGGCTGTGCGTTCGTCCGGACATATGCCCCCCTGAGTGTGTGGACATGCGGAACCAAGGTCACCTTGTGTGCTCGATCAGGCACGAGTTGTGACGCAATGAAAGTAGCGCGGGACACAGGCGACTTGCAATCGAACCTCAATGCAAACTTGCAAGTTACTCAACGTGGCAACATGCTGGCGACCACGGCTCGTTGCCGTGCAGACTGGGCACAACGGAGAAAGGGGATGGCATGCCACCAGGCGGGCGGCCAACGGTCCGTAGTCGGCGGCTCGGCTCTGCGCTGCGCAACTTCCGCGAAGGCCTGAGACTTGATCTGAAGGACGCGGCCGAGGCCGTCGGTTGTTCGACATCCAAGATCAGCCGTCTCGAATCCGGCCAGTCGGCCCCACGCGTCGGGGACGTGCGCATCCTTCTGGATCTCTACCAGGTCGAGGACACCGAACGACGCTCCCAGCTTGAGTACTTGGCCCGCCAGAGCAACAAGCGCGGCTGGTGGGTGGACTACCAGACCACGATCACCGGCGGGTTTGCCGACTTCGTGACGCTTGAGGCGGACGCCTCCCTCATCCGCACGTGGCAGAACGTGTTCATTCCTGGGATCTTGCAGACTCCGGCGTACACCCGCGCTCTCATCGAAGCCGGTCCGCTCGTGGTGCCTGACGATCACATCGAGGAAATCGTCAAGATCCGGCAGGAGCGCCAGCGAGCGATTCAGGAAGCGGGGGCGCTGTTCGCCGCCGTCGTCTGGGAACCCGCGTTGACATCCCCCATGCCGGACCGTTCGGCTCACCGTGAGCAGCTTCAGCAAGTCATCCGGATCGCCCAACAGAAGAACACGACGATTCAGGTGCTGCCGCAGAACCAGTGGGGGCCGGCCAGGCTCGCGGGGCACTTCGTCACCTTCTCGTTCGGCAACGAGTCGGCGCCCGAGGTCGTGGCCATCGACAGTCTGAACAACACGGTCATCATCGAGGACGCGGACGAGTTGGCCAACTACGCGTACGTCTTCGACGCCCTTCGGTCAGCTGCCCTGAACCCCGAAGACAGCCTCGCGTTTCTCCGGACGGCAATCAGCAAGATCTCGCAGGAAGAAGAGGAAGAATGAGCAGTAACCGGGACGTTGTCACCACCTTCAAGAAGTCCTCGGCATCGCAGGGAGCGAACACGGACTGCGTAGAGGTGGCGCACACCGCCGACGGGGGACGCGCGATACGTGACAGCAAGGATCCCAGAGGGCCGATGCTCTTCTTCGCCCCCTGCGAGTGGGAGGCGTTCACCAGGGGAGTCAAGGGAGGGGAGTTCGGCGTATGAGCTGAGGATCCCCCAGCATGTGAGCCGCCCCAGCCTTCGCGGTCGGCCGGGAGAGCTGGGCGCGGTTCGTGCGGTTCTGGTCGGGTCGCTGAGCGGTTTGTGCCGCCCGCCGACTCCGGGATGCGGCAGGAGAGGCGGGCGGGACACCGCGCAGGAGCCGCCGAATCCATCGGCGCCGAATATCCCTCCACCCAGCGACGGTCACCTGACGTGGCCGCGCTTGCGGGAGGAGGCGTATGACGATGTCAGCCTCGATGGCAGCGATCTTGAAGCTCGGAGATGACTGCTCTCTCGCGTGCGTTGAGGTCACCGTCCACAGCGGCCACCCGGTTGGCCACGTCAAGGAGGTCGCTCAGATCCCCTGACTCGTGGTCCAGGCGTCGCCACACCTCGGCGGGGTCGATGTCGACAAGGCGAGCGAGCTCTTCGTCGACCACCTGGTGCTGTTCCCGGACCAGCCTCACCATGTGGCGCATCAACAGTGCCTCATCGTCGGCGATCTTGCGGTTCGCTCTGATGACGAGCCACGCGACCCACAACATCAACTGCGGGTGTCGACTCCGCTTGCTCAGCCCTTCGGCGACTTCGATCACCCGTGCCTCGTTCCGGAAGACGGCTTGCGCGTGCCGCCCCGCGACCAACGTCGTATAGCGGTTCAACACCACCGCGAGGGGAACGCCGACCACGGGGATGCCGATCTTGATGACGTTGCGCTGCAGGAGGTACTTCCCGACGAAGGGGAGCCCCTTCGCGGCGGTCAGTACCCCCTTGGAGTAGAAGCGCTTGATCACCGGGCGCACGACGACTGGAACCGCCTTGACCACGCCTTCCCGGACCACTTCCCCGCTCTTGATCGTGAAGGCCACTCGTATGAGTTTCCACAGGTCATCGGGGTCGGACAGGTCGAGCGGAACCTGGTAGAGGACTGCGATGTCGTAGGCCAGGCGGAGCTGGAGCCGGGTGGTGAACGCGACATCGACCATCAGCGTCGCGACGGCGGCCGGGACGGTGGCCGGCGAGGCCCCGCCAAGGGTCCCGATGGTGGAGGCGACGGCCGCCGTGTAGGCGCCGGCGGAGAGCCCGCCTTCGATCGCGGCGTACCGGGCCGCCATCTTGATCCGCTGATCGACGATGCCATCCGGGGGTACGCCCTCATACCGCTCCTGGAAGTACTGCCAGTCGACCTTCGCGGTATAGGAACTCATGGCCTGGGCGCAGAGATTGGTGAACCAGTTGCCCGACTTGATGTCGTCCGCGCTCAGGCCTCTGACGAACTCGCGTATTTCAGAACGCTCTTGCTCGACAGCTTCCCGGTCGGCATCGGAATCGGCAGCGTCGATCGGAGCTTCGGTCATGGTGAGTTCTCCCAGGTTCGTTTCTGTCGGGGCGGCGGTCTCTGTGCGGGCGATGCGTCCTGTGGAGGCGTGAGGCGGGGGCGTCACCGTAGTTCGGAGTATCGACGCGGCGCCGGTGTGTCCTCGTCCTCTGCGTACTGCACCAGGGCGCCTGGTGGCAGGGGGCGACCGAGGACCTGTCGACTCCCCTCATGAATGATCGTCGCGTTGAGATGCGGACCACAGTGGGGCACGGCGGCGAGGGCGGGGGATGTACGCGACGAGCCGGGCGCGACGGTTCTGAGGGCGAAGGTGTGCTTCCACTGCTGCCATGTATCGTTCGCGGGGTTCGTTTAGCTCACGCAGGTCGACGACCGACGTAGGGATGATAATGGCGGAGTCGGCGGACGCACCGTCGGCCAGCCACGCACCCTTGATGCTACGGCCGGCTGTCTCTCTGGTCCGGGTGACAAGTGCGTCGTAGACGGCTCCGACCTCCGGGGATTCAAATCTGACCCATGCCTCGAACCTGGCCAACTTGATCTGGATTTCCCGAAGTTGTTCCGAGAGGCGGATACGTTCCTCCGCAGCGGCGTCGGTGCGACGACGACGGACTGCGTAAGGCATCTCCGCATACTCGATGCAGGCCTCGTACGCCTCGGCGAAGAGTTTCCGCTTCTCGTCCTGCTGTTGTGCACGGCGGACGATCCTCCACTGGACGCTGACCGTGAGGCCGGTAATGAGGGCGGCGAGGACGGCTGCGTAGGGGCCCAAGGTCTTGATCGTGTCAGCCAATGATGTTGTCTTTCTCGTCGAGACCCGGAGAGTTGTACCCGTGGGGCGCCTCGAACCCTGGCCAGGTGCCGGTGTCCCGATACATCGCTTCCCAACGCAGGTGGCGCACGATGATGGAGATCAGGGCCACGCCGCTGTCACCGGGGGACCAGCGGCGCGTCGCTGAATCCTTGGGATACCAGAGGCACAGGGATCCGTCGGAGTTTCGGTGCGCGGGACAGCCAGGTCCGCGCGCGTGGACCTGTGGCGTCTTCGGATCTTGTGGGTCGAAAACGATGCGGAGACTGTGCAGCGGAAGGATGCGGATGTGGGGGTAGACCTGGATCTGGAGGCCGTCTTCGAAGGCTACGGGCTTGTCGACCTCGCGAGCGTCAAGCCCTGTTGAACGTATGTCGTCCAGGAGCCTGATGCGGGCGATGGATCGCGCGAACCAGGGTCGGCGAACGCTTTGATGTCTGCCCATGGACTACGGCTTGCTCCATGAGCGGCTCTTCGGGATCAGCAAGCTCGGGCCCGAGAATCCCAGCTGGCCGGTAGTCCGGAGCAGAGAAATGGAGGAGAAGCCATTCGCGGCTTCGCTCATCGTCTTGGGGAAGAGGTGATCGAGGGCCTTCTGGACGGCGTCGGTGTCGTCGGGGGTATCGATCGCATCCCCGAGCTTCGAGGCGGCGACTCGGAGACGCCGTTCGGCATGGTCATGGGGAATCAGGGGTTTGAGGGTGAGGAAGGTGCGCGGGTCCTTTGTCGGCGTTTCTTCCCGGAGCCGGACGGAGGCCTGCTCCAGGACGGTGTGGACGGCGTCGGGAAGCCCCATTCCCGAGGTGATGAACTCGTACGCCCACATCGACAAGTTGTGTGAGGAAAAGCCTGGCTTCGAGGCTTGCGCGTTCCACCCTTTGAGCAATCGGATCGCTCTGCGCCGGGTGCGCCGCAGAGCGTCGGGTCCCGAGGTGAGAAGGTCAACGTGGCCGATCGGGTCGCCTGCACTCCAAGCGTTTGCGGAACGGGGTGCCTTGTCCAGGTCGGGAATCCACAGGCCGCTTCCGTCCCGCCGTTGCAGCGCCACGATGAGATCGACCGTGATGTCGGTGTCGTTGACCGGGGCACCGAAGTGAATCTTCAGTCCTCGTCGGGACTTGTGCACTCGGGCCTTGGGGTACAGATCCGGCTCGCGGAGCTGCGGACCAATGAACGCGACGAGTTCATCGGTGATGTCATGCGGAGACTCTCCATCGCCGTCCGGTCCGAGGGAAGGGTGCTTGACGCGGTTCAGGATGATGCCGCCGTCTCCGTCGCTGACGGCGCCTGAGTGAGGCTGGATGTGGGTTCCGACCGGGATCGAACCCGAACTGTAGGATTTCCGGCCCTCGGGGTGCTTCTCGGCCAGCTTGCGGGCGAGCGCCAGGCGTTCACGGGTGGCGCTCAGGACCGCAGGGTCGACGTTGATGAGCTTGAGCAACTCCTGGAACTGGTTGTGCAGATGGGCCATGAGCGTTCCTCGAAGTGACGAGTTTTGGTGGCGCCGGTCAGCGTGTTGCTACGAGTCTGACCTATGCCACTGACAACGCGTGGGGTGTGGGAACCTCACCTCGGTCAGTGGGGCGGGAGGGCGCGGCACCAGGCGGCCCGCCCACGGGTGCGGAATGCGGGCGGGCCACCGGGTGACCAGGGAGGACATGGATGTCAGGCGCCGTGGCGGAGGCCCTGGCCGGGAGGTGGGGTGAGGGGCGAGGTGTAGGTCTCGCCGTCCACGAGGGACTTCTCCAGGCTCAGGCCGGCGGTGGCCATGCGGTCGTACTCGGCGAGCACAAGCCGCTTGGTGCGGTACTCGCCGTACTTGGCGATCTCGTTGTTCTTCAGACCGCCCGACTCCGACTGGAAGGTCTCCAGGATGTAGTCGGTGTCCTCGGCGGAGATGCCGTACAGGTGGAAGAAGTACGCGTCCAGCTCAGCGCGCAGTTGGGCACGCCGCGATTCGTCCCAGCGGAACGGCTCGCCCTCGTCGTCCAGATCGCGGGCGAGGGGGGTCATGTCGTAGGCCGTGTAGACGAGTTCGAGAACTCGGGGGAGGAGGAAGGGGAGGTGGGGTTCGAGGGCGGTGGGGGTGGGGACGGGGAGTTGCTTCCAGATGAACGGCTTCATGTGGGCGTCGCTGATCTTCTGCCGGCTCACGAAGTCGAAGATTAGAGAAGACTGTGTGGCGAGCAAAGCTGCGATCAGCGGGGATGCGACTCCCGGGAGCATCAAGGAATAGGTGTTGCCGACCGCAGTGCACGGCAGGAAGGCCGGGATGGCGGTGCGTTCGTTAGTGAAATATGTAACATCTCGCCAACCGAGTAGCCAACCCCTTTCCCAATAAGCCTCGGTAAGTCGCTCAGTGACGCCGCGTTCGACTACCTGCTTGCCTTTCCGCACGGTGGCGATTGGCCCGCGCTCTGCGACCCAGTAACGGGGGGCGGCGCAAAGCGAGGGATCGTTCTTCTCGACGGACTCGATCCGGCGGCGTTCCTCGTTTCCTGTGCCGGTGTAGGAGTTCCAGCGGTGGTCGAAGAGGTGAGCCATTTTACCCTCGTACAGCGGAAGCATCCGCTCGCCGTCCCGCTCGAAAACGCTGCCCCGCAGCGTCCACCCCTCAGCCTCAAGCTGTTCACGGCTACGGAAGAGGTCAGAGTCATCGGTCATGTTGATGAGGTGTTTGAACTTCATTCCCCACGGGTTCCCTCCCCTGCTTTTCTCGTCCCAGAGTACGGGGATATGCCGGTAGATACCCGCCGTCAGATCGGCATCTCGACGAGAGCGGAACTTCGGGAGTGTACCCGTATTGGGATTAATGAGGGCGATATCCTCAAGAGTCAGTGCGAAGACGCGGTTCGGGTCCTCAAGGTCGGTGATATCGCCAAGAGAGAATCCGAATCGCGCAGCGGACCTTCGCAAGCCCCGGCCGGTGAGAGAGAGCAAACAGAACGACTGCTTGGAATCAATGTCGAACCACTTACCACCCCGGGGGAGCGCTGCGGACCTCGGGCGTCTGACCTCAAAGTCGTAGAGCGAGATCAACGCCCCCCGCCGCGTGAAGTCTGAGAACAGGTGCTGCGATCCTGCCCCCGTCGCGATAGCCGTAGGCAGGATTGCTCCGAACCGCCCCTCCGACGCCACTACATTCGACATGCGCTCGGCGAACAAGGCGTCCGTCTGGAGCGAGTTGACGCCCTTGACCGTCAACCCCTTTGCACAGAAAGGGAACACCCGCGAGTCACCGGCGAAATGGAAAGCTCCCTTCACTGTGCGGCGCGCTGCACGATATCGAGTCCCTTCCGCCGGATGCTCCCGCTCCCACTCAGCGATCCGCGTTCGCCGAGCCGTACCCGAGATCGCCGCGATCTCCGGCTCCACGACGCTGAAGTACTCCTTGTCCATGAAGTCGACCTTGTCCCACGGCGGGTTCCCCACCACACAAGAGAACCCGCCCGCCCACCCCGTGGCCGGATCGACCCCACCGTCCTCCGCACGGGCGCCCGTACCGTCCTCCGGCACGCTGAACACCTCCGGAAACTCCAGGTGCCAGTGGAAGAACGCGTACTGCTCCCGCAGCCGGACGATCTCGTCGTGCGTGGACTGCGGGGCCGCGTCGCCCTCGGGGTCCTCAAGGCCTCGGAACACCCGGTGCGTGATGGCCGGCGGCACGTCCTCCCGCTTCACCCACACGAAGGCCGCGCACCACGCGTCGGCCAGGTGCAGCGCCCGCAGGTACTCGGCGGACGTCGACCACTCCTTGAACGCCGACTCCTTCCGCCGCACGTCCGCCAGTGTCCGTGCCGGTGCCGAGGTGATGCGGCGCAGGCCCGTCGCGAAGGACGTGTTGGCGACGCGGGTCTCCGGTTCCAGTTCGAACAGGCTGCCCTGGTTGGCGCGTTCCTGTTCGTTGCGTGAGAGGAGCTGCTTCGCCCAGCCCTCGTCGTCGCCCTCGGTCTTCTTGAACGCCCGGTCGGGGATGCCGTCCCGCATCAGGGCCGGGGTGGCGCCGATGAGGCCGTTGCCGTGCCGGATGTGGGCGTCCAGGAAGCCGAGCGGGCGGCCCGGCTCCATGGCCTCCAGCCACAGGGACACCTTGGCCAGCTCCACCGCCATGGGGTTGAGGTCGACGCCGTACACACAGCGTGCGACGACCTCGTGAAGGGCGTGCCGTACCGCCTCGACCGTGGGCTCGGGGTTACGTTCCCGCACGGAGGCGACCCGCTTGGCGATGCGCCGGGCCGCCGCGACCAGGAAGTGGCCGGAGCCGCAGGCCGGGTCGCAGACCGTCAGGGAGAGCAGTTCCCCGACGATCGTGTCCGCCGGGTCGGAGTGGCCCTCGTCCTGGGCCCGCCGCTCGCCGCGCCGCACCGCCTCGTCGATCACGGGCGTGAGGGTGGAGTCGAGCAGGGCCTCGGTCAGCGCGGTGGGGGTGTAGTAACTTCCGGTCTTCTTACGGTCATTGCCCGCACGGTCCACCAGCTCGAACGTACGCTCCGACGCGCTGTGCTTCGGCACCAGCTCCAGCAGCGCCTCGTACACCGACCCCAGTTCCTCGGCGCCCATGTGCCGGTAGTCGACGGACCGCCAGCGCGCGGAGTTCGCGTCGCGGACGCGCGCGAGGTGCCGTACCGCCTCCAGGAAGTGGCGGTTGGCCAGGCGGGCGCCACGGAGCGGGGTGTCCGCCTCGGTGGTGTTGAAGAGGCCGCCGAGGCCCGGCAGGCCCAGTTCGGGGCGGCCCTGTTCGTCGCCCAGCGAGTTCAGGACGAGCTGGAGGGCCTCGTACTGGTCGCTGTGCGCGGTGCCCTGGCGGCGTACGGCCCGCTCACGCAGCCGTGCCGTGGAGAAGTAGCGGGTGAAGCGGTCACGGGCCTGTTCGTCCGCGTCCGGCGTCAGCAGGGCCTCGCGGTCCTCGGCGACGAAGAGGAAGATCAGGCGGTAGACCATGCGCAGCAGCGCCGACTGGAGCGCGGCCGGGTCCAGGTTCTCGCGCAGCTCCGTGTTGCCGGGGTGACGCAGGAAACCCGTGCCGAGAGCGGCCAGCGCCCGCTGGACGCCGTCGCGGTAGTGCTCCAGGGCCCGCGTGCCCGACTCGATCGCCGCCGTACGCCACGCCTCCAGCGGGCACGTCGACGGCGCCGCCCCCTCCGCCACCTCGAAACGCGACGCGTGCAGCAGGCGGTACAGCAGCACGAACTCGCTGAACAGCTCACCGTCGAAGATCGCTTCCAGGTCGAACTCGACGTACGACGCGGTGGCCAGCGCGCTGGAGTCGCGGAGCAGGCGGACCTGGCGGCCGTTGGTCAGGACGCCCCACAGGTGGGCCTCGGTGCGGTTCAGGCACTCCTGGAGCATCGACTGCGGCGGGACCGTGCCGGCGCCGCCCGGCCGCTTGTCCAGCTCGGCGTTCCATGCCGTCTGGTGGATGAGGGCATGGTGCCAGCGGTGGGAGACCGGGAACTTCTTCTCCGCGTCCGAGTCGGCGGTGATGCCTGCCGCACCGATGTGCGTCAGGCGACCGAAGCCCAGTTCCCGCCAGAGCGGGGTCAGCCAGTCGTTCTCCGCGAGCCCGGTGGGGTCACTCGCCGGTACGCCCGTCTCCCGGTCCTCCGGCAGGCGCTTGCGCAGCTCGCGCCACAGTGGCTTGAGGTACTCCCAGCCGCGCTCGGCCTCGTCCCGCACCGAACGGGACGACGGCAGGCCGTAGTCGGCGGGCTTGGAACCGGGGACATCCTTGCCCTCGGAGATCCGCACCAGCATGTCGGCCGGCAGCAGCCCCCCGACCGTGTGGACGGCGGTGAACACCTGGTTGCGGGTGGTGGCGGACATCAGGCGGACACTCCAACCGGAACAGAAGCAGAAGCAGAAGCGGCGGCGGGCAGGTAGACGTAGGCGCCGAGGATGTCGGCGGGCTTCTGGGCGGTGACCGACAGGCCCCGGACGATCTCGCCGGAGGCGGCCCGCACCCGGCGGTGGGCCGCGTCCAGCTCGGCGGCGAGTTCGTCGCCGTAGGTCTCCAGATAGCCGTTGACGTCGGGCAGTTGGCCGAGGATCCGCGTCATCGTGCGCTCCCCGAAGTGCGGGTCGGTGTTCTCCGACGCCGTCGCCTCCAGCAGGGCGGCCGCCTGCTCCGGCGCGAGCCACGCCCCGTTCTTCGGCGCACCCTCGAAGGCCAGCAGGCGCGCGTCCTCCGCCACCAGCTGCCGTTCGCCGCTCCGGGACGGCAGGGTGAGGTGGAAGCGGTAGCGGACCAGCAGCAGGGTCGTCCTCGTGGTCACCGCGTCCGTCGTGACCACCCCGCAGCGGCGGGCCGGGCGGGCGCCCTCGGCCTGGGTGTCCAGGGCCGCGTTTAGGACGTGGGAGGCGAGGGCGCCCACCACCGGGTCCGTGCGGACCAGCGCCGCCTCCCCCCGCGCCACCGCCGGATCGCTCCGGAACGGGATCTCGCGGTCCTTCTCGACGACCTCCACGCCCACCACCGGCGCGAGCGCGTCCCGCAGGCCCGCCGGAGTGCCGCCGACCTGCGCCGTGAAGTCCCCGGCATCGGCATCGGCGCCCCGCAGCACCGCGCCCAGCGCGCCCAGCGACTCCCGCACGAACGTCCGGACCTCCCCCACCCCGCCGAGCGCCTCCCGGATCGAGGCGACCTCGCGGGCCACCTCCTCCGGATGGATCGAGCGCTGCGCGAACCGGGAACGGGACGTCCGCTCGCGTTCCGCCGCCGAGTTCCAGTCGCTCTCCAGCTTCTCCTTGCTGACCTTGAACGCGTCCGCGCTGAACAGCGCGTCCTCGTTCTCCCGGCCGCGCATCAGCAGCCACTCCACGATCGCGTCCGTCACGCCCGTCGACAGCTCGTCGGGGACGGAGACCGAGATGCCGAGGTCCTTCTTGATCTGGCGGTGCTTCTTGATCAGCACCTCCAGGACCTTGCCGTCGATGCCGTTGTCGTCGCCGTACAGGGTGATGACGCGGACCTCGTCGCGGCGCTGGCCGTAGCGGTCCACGCGGCCCTCGCGCTGGTCGTGGCGGGTCGGGTTCCAGGCCAGGTCGTAGTGGACGACCGCGTCGAAGTGGTGCTGGAGGTTGACGCCCTCCGACAGGCAGTCCGTGGCGATCAGGACCCGGCGGGCCGCCGCGTCCTCGCCGGCCTCCGCCGCCAGCGCCTCGATCCGCTCGATGCGCTGCTGCGGGGACAGCTCGCCGGTGACCGCCTTGACGACCGTCTTCGCGCCCAGGGGGCCGCGCTTCTTGGTCTCCGGGTCGTTCTCCAGCTGCTCGGCCAGGTACTTCGCCGTCGGGATGTAGCGGCAGAAGACGATCGGGTTGTAGCCGTCGGCCAGCAACGCCTTGAGGTGCCTGATGAGCGCCTTCAGCTTGAGGTCCTTCTCCGGGCCCTTCAACTGGGCTGCCAGGGCTGCCAGTTCGGACAGCCGCGACTTCACCGGCCCGTCGTCGGCCCCCTCTCCGGCACCCTCGTCCGTCTCCGCGCCCGGGGCCACGTCCATGCCCTCCAGCGCGTCGCTGTCCGCCGCGTCGCTGTTGAGCGGGGCGCCCAGCTTGTCGGCCTCCTCCGCCGACGCCGCGATCGCCGCCGCCGAGCGCGTCGTCAGGGTCTGCGCGGCCGCGGCCGGGGACGACACCAGAGAGCGCAGCAGCGCGATCGCCGACCACCAGGCGATGCGGGCCTCCCGCCTGCCCTGGCCGCCCGCCTCCTCGACCCGTTCGCTCGCGTAGGCGATCGCGTCGTCCAGCAGGGCCCGGTACTCGGGGGACAGCTTGTACGTCTCGTCCTTGAAGAAGCGGTCCGAGGGGAACGCGGTGCGCTCGGCGAGGGAGTCGTCGGCCAGGCCGTCCTCCTTCGTGAGGTACTGGCGGACGTCCGCCCGCTTGCGGGCCACGAAGTGCTGGGCGAGCAGCTTCCGGCCCGTCTCCGACTCCAGGTTCACGTGCGCCAGCTCCGGCTTGACCAGCCCGAGCAGGTTCCGGAACGCGGACTCCTTGCCGCTGTGCGGGGTCGCCGTCACCAGGAGCAGGTGGCGTTCGGCATCCTCAGCCACGCGCCGCAGCAGCTCGTAGCGCAGCTGGCTCTGCGCGCTCGCCGAGGTGTCGTCGGCGGCCACGCACGTGTGCGCCTCGTCGACGATCACCAGGTCGGGGCAGTGGCGCACGAAGTCGTCGCGGTGGCGCGTGGACTTGATGAAGTCCGTCGACACGATCACGTTCGGGTACCTGTCGAACAACGACTGCCCCAGGTCCAGGCCGCGCTCCAGCCGCGACACCGTCGAGGACAGGACCAGCTCCGCGTCGATGCCGAACTTGCCGCGCAGTTCCTGCTGCCACTGCTCGGCCAGGGCCGGGGAGCAGAGCACCGCCAGGCCGCTCGCCTCGCCCTGCGCCAGCATCTCGCTCGCGATCAGGCCCGCCTCGATCGTCTTGCCGATACCGACGTCGTCGGAGATCAGCATCCGTACCGTCTTCTGGCGCAGGGCCATCAGCAGCGGCACCAGCTGGTACGCGCGTGGTTCGACCGCGATGCCCGCCAGCGAGCGGAACGGGCCCGCGCCCGAGCGGAAGCCGACCCGCAGGGCCGTACGCAGGAGTCCCGCCGCCCGCTGGTCGCCCAGGTCGGCCGGCTCGGGCGGCGCGAAGCGGGCCTCCTCGACGGGCTCGAACGGGAGCACGGCGGCGATGTCGTCGTCCGAGCCGCCGAGCGGGCGCAGGACGAGCAGGTCGGGCTCGCTCTCGGGGAGCACCACCCACTCGCGGCCACGGGCCTTCACCAGGGATCCGGCGGAGAACGTGAATGCCATAACGATCGTCACATCCTTCTGATGAGCGCCTAGTGGGCGGCCGGGGAGCCGAAGTAGCGGGTGTTGGCGGCGGCGATGGCGTCCCAGTCGGCGCCGTGCGGGAAGCGGACCACGTCCCAGGTGGCGTCGAACAGCCGTTCCTCGGCGTCGGCGTCTCGCAGCGCGTCAGCCTCGGCGTCCGGGTCGTCGACGAACACCGCGACGTTCGCGCCCGGCAGCCGGTAGACGAAGTCCGGTGCCGCGTTCGCCTCCGTCAGGAACACGTCCTTCTCGTCCGGAAGCCGCAGGCCGCGTGCCTTCGCCCAGCCCAGGAAGTCGCCCTGTGCGGCCGGTTCGCCCTGTGCGGCCGGTTCGCCCTGTGCGGCCGGTTCGCCCTGTGCGGCCGGTTCGCCCTGTGCGGCCGGTTCGCCCTGTGCGGCCAGTTCGGCCAGCTCGGACGCCGACGCCTCGACCGGCGTGGGATCGGCGGGGGACGCGGCCAGCAGCCGCCGGTACTGCTCCGACCGGGACTCCCCGCGTGACGCGCGGGCCGCCGTCGCCGACGCGAACCGCACC
Organism: Streptomyces sp. NPDC004542; assembly: GCF_040610035.1. Classification (NCBI taxonomy): domain Bacteria; kingdom Bacillati; phylum Actinomycetota; class Actinomycetes; order Kitasatosporales; family Streptomycetaceae; genus Streptomyces; species Streptomyces sp. NPDC004542. The sequence continues at coordinate 12,048 of NZ_JBEXLP010000028.1, read as the reverse complement.
AGCAGGGCGGCCACCGTGTGCCGGTTGATCTGGGCGTGGTCGAGCTGGTTGCCGTAGGTGAGGAGGCACTCGTAGCAGCCGCGCGCGCAGGCCCGCCCCGGGCGGTGGGCCTCGTCGCCCTCGTCCTTGCCGTCCGCCGAGAAGTGGCAGATCTCCAGGGCGCGGCGGGCCGCCTTGGCGACGGCGTCGTCCTCGGCCTGGAGGCGGCGCAGCACGCCGGCTCCGCCCTCCGCCGCCTCCATGAAGAGGATGCGGCGCCTGGGGCCGTCGTCCGGCGGCAGCAGTTCGCTGGACAGCTCGGCGTCCTCCAGCTCGAAGGCGGCCTCGATGCCCCGCTCCAGCGCGTACATCAGGGTGAGCGCGATCGGCTCGGGCAGCGCCTCGTCGAGGGTGACGACGAGGATGTTGCGGCGGTCCTCCACGAACGGGATGACCCGCTTCCTGCGGCGGCGCTCGTTGCCGTCCTCGTCCACCGGCGGCAGCTCGCTGAAGTCGCCGACCGCCTCGGCCGCGTCCTTGTCCTTCATCCAGCGGCCGTCGGCCAGGTCCAGCCAGTAGCCCGGCGGCTCGTCCGTACGGGCGCGCACCCGGCCGGTGTTGGTGATCCGGACGGTCGCGGAGTCGCCGTAGGCGATCTGCGCCAGCTGCCCGTCCGGGTCGGCGATCGTCGCGTTGAGGCGGCCCTTGCGGATGCCGTGGTCGTGGAAGCGGTACGACGTCTCCAGCCGGAAGCCGGCCCGGCGCCGCTCCTCCTCGTCCGAGGAGATCCGTTCCCGGCGGGTGGTGTACACGGTGTGCAGGTGCAGCAGGCCGTAGGTCGCCGCGCCCAGGGGCTCGCCGCAGAAGCCGCAGCGGTCCTCGCGTTCCTTGGGCTCGTGGTGGTAGCCGCAGTGCGCGCAGCGGCGGGCCTCGCCCGTGGTCAGCTCGCCGGAGGAGTCCGGGGGCAGCTGGATGCGGGTGACCTGGTAGCGGGCGCCCTCGTGGTAGATGAGCGCGCCGGGGCCGAACTCGCGGATGGCGAGGAAGCGGGGGCGCTGGAGGTAGTCGCCGTCGCCGCGGCGGCGGCCGATCGTCGGGATGTACGCGGCCAGCGGCAGGCGCGGGAAGCTGTAGCCGGGCAGGAAGCCCTCGGAGGCCAGGTAGCGGTAGGGGTTGAAGTCGGAGAGGACCGACTTGCTGTCGGCACTCTCGTTCATCAGCAGGTTCAGCTGTGTCTCGGCCTCGCGGCGGCGGGCGTTGGCGCGGATGCGGTCGCCCTCGGTGAGGCTGTAGTCCAGGCGCCGCTTGTTCTGGACGTACTGGTCGTCCAGGGCGGCCCGGAACAGGCTGCGCCAGCGGTCGAAGGCGCGGTCGAAGCGCTCGGCGACGGTGCGGACCTTGTCGTCGATCCAGTCGTCGTGCCACCACGTGGTGTCCGCGAAGTCCCCGAACAGCGGGCCGAGGACGCGCAGCGCCGCGTCGACCGTGCGCCGCTGGGCGCCGTCGTCGTGGGCCGCGTCCCGGATGTCCGGCAGCAGGTGCAGGGCCGGGTCCGGGCGGTCGCCGGAGTCCGGGTACGACACGTCGAGCACGTCCGGGACGGAACGGCCCAGGCGCAGGCCGGCCTCGGCGATCCAGATGCCCTGGAGGTGGGAGAGGACCAGGTCCTCGTTGGCCAGGTCCAGACGGGGCGGGGCCACCGCGCCCGCCACCATGCGCCAGGGCTGGCGGAAGTAGTACTGGTCATGGCTGTTGCCCGTCGCGCAGTACGTCGTCACCAGCGCGGGCTGGCCGCTGCGGCCCGCGCGGCCCGAACGCTGGGCGTAGTTGGCGGGCGTGGGCGGCACGTTGCGCATCATCACCGCGTTGAGCTCGGAGATGTCGACGCCCAGCTCCATCGTGGGAGAGCAGTACAGGAGCTTCAGCTCCGCCTTGCGGAAGGCCTCCTCGCGTGCCTCACGGTCCTCCGGGGACACCTGGGCGGTGTGCTCGCGGGCGTACAGGCCGGACAGGGCGTCGGCGGTCTCCCGGTACAGCTTGAGGAAGAACGTGTTGATGCGCGGGCCGTCGCCGCTCTGGTAGGTGCGGGTCAGCGGGTCGTGCGCGCCCGACTCGCCCTTGCCGGCGCGCCAGACGAGCGACTGGGCGGCCACCCGGTAGCCGGTCGTGGCGCCGGACGACGTCCGGCGGTAGCGGCCGGTGCGCTGCGGGGCGGCCTCCACCTCCTTCACCAGGCCCGCCTTGGTGAGGACCTTCAGCAGCTCGGCGATGATCAGCTGGAGGTCGTCCTGGTCCAGGTCGCGGAAGGCACGGTCCGTGCGCCGCAGGTACTTGCCGTACTTGCCGCGCGCCGAGAGGAACAGGCTCGCACGGTCCGTGCCGGGCCGGGACGGGTGCGGGAAGGCGGTGCCGATCCGGGGCTTGTCCGCGGAGGAGAGCACCCACGGGTCCACCAGCCGCTCCTCGCTGGCGCGCTGGAGGGAGTCGAAGGCGTCGTCGCGGAAGTACGACACGTCGATGGCGAGGGAGCGGCGCATCTCGTCCAGCAGGGTCTTCGTGATCTCGGCCCGCAGCGCCGGGTCGGCGTCCCGCAGCGCCTGGTGCGTGCCCTCCCAGCGGTCCTGTTTGGCGGCGACCCAGTCCAGGTCCTCGTAGTCGATCTCCAGCAGGCCCGTCTGTTCCAGGTTGGGCATGGTGATGCGCCAGCCGCGCTCCAGGTCCAGGTAGAGGCGGAAGGCGACCACGTCCCGCAGTGTGCGGGCCGCGTTGCGGGCCAGCGACGGCGGCAGGTCGGCCTCGCCGGTGTAGTCGGCGGGTGCGACGGCGAGGGCGTTGGTCACCGCCGAGGCCAGTTCCTCGTGGTGCAGCCCGTCCTCGCCGGCGTCCAGCGCCGCCCGGTACAGGGCCCCGCGCAACTGGGTGATCTGCACGAAGTCGTTGAAGTGGCCCGCCTGGAGGGAGGCGTCCTGCCGGTTGTCGACGAACGTGAGGAGCTTGCGCGCCTTCTTGTCGAGGGCCTCCTCGGGCACCGACTTCAGCGAGCGGACGATCGACGCCGAGACCAGCGAGGTCGCGGAGGAGCGGCCCTCCTGGTCCAGCGTCGCCAGCTTGGCGAAGTCCCGACCGCGCGTCTGCTCGTACGCCACACCGCAGTGCAGGCAGAACAGGAACGGCGAGGGGATGAACGCGGCCTTCAGTTCGCCCTGGCCCTCGCGGCCGAACGGGTCGACGGTGACGGTCTTCGGCACCCGGTCGCGGTAGGCGCGCTTGACGACCTCCTGGCCCTTGTCGTCCAACTCCAGCCAGGATTCGGGCAGCCGACGGTCGTTCACCGCGTACTGCACGTTGGACGGCCACTCCCGCTCGTGGTCCACGTAGAGGTAGCCGTCGCCCTGCCGGCCGCCGGTCGCCGAGGTGTCGCGGCGGGCCTCGTAGCGGACGTCGCCGTCCTTCTCCGTGCGCCACACGGTCAGGTACTCCTGGCCGCACTCCCGGCAGAAGGCCAGCGGCATCAGCACCTTGCCGCCGCTGCCGGGCTGTTCGAGCTGGTAGGAGCGGGTCAGGTGGCGGGAGGACTTGTCCTCCAGGGTGACGTAGACGGTGTCGCCCTTGGAGAGGAACTGGTGCAGGCGGAACGCGAACAGCGGCCGTTCGTTCCGCGGGTTGAGCGCCTGCGAGCCGGCCTCCAGGGTGGCGCGGATCGCCTTCGCGCACCTCTCCTCGTCGACGCCCGAGGTCTCGTGCAACTCGCGTGCCGCGACCTCGATCTGGGTCGGCGGACGGCGTACCAGGCGGCCCGTGGCGTCGTCCGCGACGAGGCCGAAGCGGTCCTCGATCCAGCGGGCCAGCGGGTCGCGCGCCAGGTCGTCGTAGGCCCGCGGGGCCGGGGAGGTGAGGCGTTCGGCCGGTACGGTGGCGGGCGGCTCGCCGGTCGCCCGGACCAGGGTCTCGCCGATGACGTGCTCGGGGCGGACCGTGGTGCCGAACAGCGTGCTCGCCACACCGGCGACCACCTGACGCTGGTCCTCCAGCGTGCCCTCCGTCGACATGGTGGCCGACGTACCGATGCACTGCAGGTGCTCCGCCTGGCAGGCCTCGCGGACCCGGCGGATCAGCAGCGCGACGTCGGCGCCCTGGCGGCCGCGGTAGGTGTGCAGTTCGTCGAAGACGAGGAACTCCAGACCCCGCGCCATCCTGATGAGGCTCGCCCGGTCGGCCGGGCGGGTCAGCATCAGTTCCAGCATCACGTAGTTGGTGAGCAGGATGTCCGGCGGGTTGTCGCGGATCTCCTTGCGCTTCTCGTCGTCCTCCTGGCCGGTGTAGCGGGCGAAGGTGACCGGCTCGCGGCCCGCGCCGTAGCCGTCGCGGAGGTACTTCTCCAGTTCCCGCAACTGGCTGTTGGCGAGCGCGTTCATCGGATACACGATGATCGCCCGCACGCGCTTCGGAGCGTCCGGCCCCTCCTCGTCGCGCTCGTGCAGCACCTTGTCGACGATCGGGACGATGTAGGAGAGCGACTTGCCGGAGCCGGTGCCGGTCGTCAGGACGTACGACGCCCCGGAGGCGGCGGCGTCGATGGCGTCGCGCTGGTGCCGGTGCAGGAGCAGCGGCCGGCCGTCGCAGACGGTGCCGCCCTCGGTCTTCTTGGCCTGGAAGATGCGGGCGCACTCGGGGTGCAGCACCTTCTGCTGGGCGAGCTCGACCACGGTGCCGCCGCCCTGGAAGAACGGGTTGAGCGACAGCCAGGGGTTCGGCCACTGGGACTTGTCGTCCAGGTCCTTCTCGACGTACGCCTTGATGCGCTCGTCGCGGATGACGGTGCCGCCCTCGGTGAAGGAGCGGTAGTCGCGGATCAGATTCTGGTGGACCCCGAAGACGTCCATGCCGGCGCCGGAGCCGGTCACCGGGGCGGGCTGCTGCAGCGGGACGGTCACCGGGGCCGGGGCGGCCTCGCGCAGGGGGAGCGTCGGGTCCTGCTCGCTCCACGAGGGGACGAGGCAGGTCTCGTCCGCCGGTACGGCGAGGGGAAGCAGGGCGTCCCGTACGGTCACGGCGTCGGCGGGGCGGTTCGCCGGGTCCTTGGCCAGCAGCCGGTCGACGAGGCGGGCGAGTTCGGCGGGGACGTCACCGCGGATCGCGCGGACGGGGCTGGGCTCCTGGTGGACATGCCGCTCGGCGAGCTCGTACGCCGACTCGCTCGTGAACGGAGGAACGCCGACCAGCATCTCGTACAGCACACAGCCCAGCGCGTACAGGTCGGCGGCCTGGGTCACCTGCTTGGCCTGGCACTGTTCGGGGGCCATGTAGCGGGCGGTGCCCACGCTGACGCCGGTGCTGGTCAGGCGGGTCTGGTCCGGGTCGTCGACGATGCTGCCCATGCCGAAGTCGAGCACCTTGACCGTGCCGCCCCGCGTGAGCATGACGTTGGCGGGCTTCAGGTCCCGGTGGACCACGCCCTTCGCGTGCGCGGCGGCGAGGCCGGCGGCGATCTGGGCGCCGATGGCGGCGGCCCAGGCGACCGGGAGCTGCGGTTCCTCCTCGATGAGGTCACGCAGCGACTCGCCGTCCAGGTACTCCATGGCGAGATAGGGCAGGTCGTCGCAGTCCGTGGCGATGCCGCCCGCGACGAGCCGGGTGAGGTTGGGGTGCTCCAGCAGGCGCATGATGTTCACTTCACGGGCGAAGCGCTCCACGGCCTTGGTGTCGCCGCCGGTGTCGATCCGGCCTCCGGTGCGACGACGCAGGATCGTCTTCACGGCGACGGTGCGCTCGGGCGAGCCCTCGGGAGCGCGCAGGTCCTCGGCCCGGTGGACCTCCCCCATGTTGCCCCTGCCGATGACGCGCCCGATGCGGAATCTGCCGTCGACGAGCTCGTGGCTCACTGCCGCTCCTCTGCCTACTGCTCGCGTTCTCGCGCTTCCGGAACGGAACGCGCCCCCTGGTCTGCTGCCGCACGGCCCATCGTGTCAGAACGGACAGTGAGGCAGCCGTCACAGTACACGAATCGCTTTGCATTGCACAGAGTATTCATCCGTTGACATCGTCAACACGTCACCCTTAATCTCGCCGTGAAGCGAACGGGGGTGGGTGGCGTGCACGATCGACTCGCAGGCGGGGCGGGCGGGCCCGGCTTGAAGGTCGCGATCGGGGAGCTGCTGGCTCGACTGAGACATGCGGCCGTGGACGGCGTCGTGCCGGAGTCGACCTTCGCGCAGCACGTGCGCCCCATGAGGCTCGGTCAGGTCGAGCAGGACCGGCTGCGAAGCGAGCTGGGCCGACTGGGTCTGCATGTCCGTGACGCACGTGTGCACGTAGACGCGGACTCGTCAGATGCAGAAAAGGTTGCAAGATTCCGTGAAGAAAATGTGTCGGCCCGTGTCGGGCGGGTGCGAGCGCTCCTGATGCGCTACACGGACGCCGACGGATATGTGACGTCCCAGACGCTCGACGGAGTGATCCGGCTGGCCGGGCTGACCGCACGTGAAGCGGACGAGCTTCGGTCCGGGGCAAGGGTGAGGGATGCCGTAACCCCGGCTGAAGAGCCCACAGCGGAGGTGGTCTCGTCGCCGCCGGAGGGCGAACCGGAGGCGGCGGAGAGCGGGCCGGGGGCGGCGGAGGGCGAACCGGGAACGGCGGAGAGCGGGCCGGGGGCGGCGGAGCAGGAGGTCCTGCCGGAAACCGGCGAATTCGCCGACGCCGTGGCGACGCCAACTCCACACTCGCGGAGATCGCCGAGCGCCTGGGCCGCTGCGCGCGCCACGAACTCGACGGCAACCACCGCAACACCCGGCAGATCGCGTCCTTCGCGGCCCACTTCCACACCGGAACCGGTCTGCCTCCGATCCCCGAACGGGACGGCCCGCCCGCACGGCTGCACCGCCTTCCGCAGCGCGGGGCCGCCGACCTGGTGATGCTGCTCACCAAGCAGCACCCGCAGCACACCATCGGCGTGATAGCCCACTCCAAGCACACGCAGTTCTCGCTGCTCGGCACACTGCAGAACAAGGCACCCAGGCTCAGACCGCAGCTCTACACCTCCGATGCGAAGGGAGGCCGCTACCACCGCCTGGACCTCGGCCGTCCCGGCGTCGTCCTGGTCCATCGGAGAAGCGCCAAGGGCCTCGGCTTCGACACCGTCTTCATCCCCGACGCGCACACCGACGCCGCCACCGATCCCTGACCCTCCCCGTGAGGCCGTGAACATCCGCCGGCTCCGCCCCTCGGGCGGTGCCGGCGTGCGTCGAGGCCGGGCCGCACCGGCCCTCTTCCACCTTCCCGCGCTCCCGCCTAATCTGACGGGTCATCAGCTCAAGCGGGCGGAGTCGGGAGGTCGGCCATGTCACTGCTCGAGGGCAAGACGGTCGTCGTGTCGGGGGTCGGGGCCGGGCTCGGCCACCAGGTCGCCGCCGCCGTCGTGCGGGACGGGGGGAACGCGGTGCTCGGCGCCCGCACCGGGGCGAACCTCGCCAAGAGCGCGGCCGAGATCGACCCGGAGGGGGCCCGGACCGCGTACCGGGCGACCGACATCACCGACGAGCGGCAGTGCGAGGCGCTGGCCGCCCTGGCGCGGGAGCGGTTCGGCGGGATCGACGCCGTGGTGCACGTGGCCGCCTGGGACTCGTACTTCGGCGGGCTGGAGGACGCCGACTTCACGACCTGGCAGTCGGTCGTGGACGTCAACCTGCTGGGCACGCTGCGGATGACCCGGGCCTGCCTGCCGGCCCTGAAGGAGGGCGGCGGCGGTTCGGTGGTGTTCATCGGCACGCAGTCGGCGGTGGCCGCGCCCACCCAGGTGAAGCAGGCGGCGTACGCGGCCTCCAAGGGGGCACTGACCAGTGCGATGTACTCGCTGGCGCGGGAACTGGGGCCGTACCGGATCCGGGTCAACACGGTGCTGCCTGGCTGGATGTGGGGGCCGCCGGTGCAGGCGTACGTGCAGTTCACGGCGCACACGGAGGGCGTCCCGGAGGCGGAGGTGCTGGGCCGGCTGACCGGCCGGATGGCGCTGCCCGACCTGGCCACGGACGGGGACGTGGCCGACGCGGCCGCCTTCCTGGCCTCGGACCGGGCGCGGGCCATCACGGGACAGTCGCTGCTGGTGAACGCCGGGGAGTTGATGCGCTGAGCCCCTGCCCAGGAAGCGGGAGCGCTCATTTTCAGCCACACAAACTGTTCATATGGGTGAACCGAGGTCAGTAAGCAGAACATTTTTGCCTGCTCTTGACCTTACGCTCGCTTGTCGTGCCCGCGTAACCGCAACCACGATGAGCGGGCACTTCGCGGCCTTCCCCGTCCACACTCCGCTCATGCGAAGTGCCAGCCAGCTGAGTGGAGTTCACAAGGCGGACCCTGAAGGGGGGCGCATGAACAGTCTCGACTGGGTCGTGCTCATCGGCTATTTCGGAGTGATGGTCGCGATCGGCGTCTGGTCGCACAAGCGCGTGGACGACGTGAGCGACTTCTTCACCGCGGGCGGCAAGATGCCCTGGTGGCTGTCCGGTATCTCGCACCACATGTCGGGCTACAGCGCGGTGCTGTTCACCGGGTACGCGGGCATCGCCTACACCTACGGCGTCACCTCCTTCGTCACCTGGTCCTTCCCCATCGCCCTCGGCATCGCCGTCGGCTCCAAGCTGTTCGCACCGCGCATCAACCGGCTGCGGTCGAGGCTCCATGTCGCCTCGCCCCTGGAGTACCTGAAGAACCGTTACAACCTGCCCACCCAGCAGGCCCTCGCCTGGTCCGGCATGCTGCTGAAGATCGTCGACGTCGGCGCCAAGTGGGCCGCGATCGCGACCCTGCTGTCCGTCTTCACCGGGGTGAGCCTGAACCAGGGCATCCTCATCACCGGCGCGATCACCGCCGTCTACTGCACCATCGGCGGCCTGTGGGCGGACGCGCTCACCGAACTGGGCCAGTTCATCATCCAGTTGCTGGCCGGCGTCTCCATGTTCGTCGCGGTCGTGCTGAAGCTGAACGACAAGGGCATCGGCTTCTTCGACGCCTGGAGCGAGCCCGCCCTGCACGACCACGCCAAGCCCATCGTCGGCCCGTACGGCACCGTCTTCCTGCTCGCCTTCCTCTTCATCAAGCTGTTCGAGTACAACGGCGGCATGCTCAACCAGGCGCAGCGCTACATGGCGACGGGCAGCGCCCGGGAGGCCGAGCGGTCGGCGCGGCTGTCGGCGGTCCTGTGGCTGGTGTGGCCGGTCGTCCTCTTCTTCCCCATGTGGATGTCCCCGCTCCTGGTCCACGCGCAGAAGCCGGACGGCTCCGACTCCTACGGCCTGATGACCGAACAGCTCCTCCCGCACGGCCTGCTGGGACTGGTCATCGTCGGCTTCTTCTCCCACACCATGGCCATGTGCTCCTCCGACGCCAACGCCATCGCCGCCGTCTTCACCCGGGACGTGGCACCGGTGCTGTCGCAGCGGGCCCGGGCGTGGGGCGAACGGTCCGGCCTGATCGCCGCCCGCGTCACCACGGTGGTCTTCCTCGGCCTGTCCATGGCGGTGGCCACCCAGGTCAACTCCCCCACCTTCAAGGACATCATCACCGTCGTCATCAAGTGGGTGGCCGGACTGATGGGCCCGATCGCGATCCCGATGATGCTCGGCCTGCTGCGCCAGTTCCGCCGCTCCGGCCCGACGGCCGCGCTCACCAGCTGGGCGATGGGCCTGCTGGCCTTCTGGCTGGTCAACTACCCGATCAACTGGAGCGTCGACGGCGGCGTCCCGCTGCAGTACCAGGTCTCCGTCCCGCTGGCCGTCTCGCTGGTCCTGTACATCCTCGTCGGCTACCTCAAGCCGGAGGACACCCCGGAACGCCTGGCGGTCATCGAGAAGATCAACACCGACGACGACGGGGCGGCGGCAGCGGTCCCGGCACCCTCCGGTGCGGACGACGACATGGTCGGCGCCCCCGTCAAGGACTGACCCCGCGCGGCCGGCTACCCGCCCCGCGGGTAGCGCGCCAGCCACCCCGGAGAAGACCCGGCCGGCCCGTGCAGCGCGGGCCCCTGGGTCATCTCCATCGCGAAGTCGTCGGCCAGCTCCAGGATCGTGGGACGGCCCTCCAGCTCGGCCAGCCAGGCCGGCGGGAGGGCCGTCTCGCCGTGCAGGGCCCCCAGCAGCCCACCGGTCAGCGCCCCGGCGGCACCGGAGGGCCCGGCCTGGTTCACCGCCAGGCACAGCCCGTGCCGCACGTCCTCCCCCACCAGCGCGCAGTACACCGCGCCGGCCAGCATCCCGTCCGCCGCCCCGTCCCCCACCAGCTCCTCCACCCGGGCCGGCGACGGCATCCCCTGCCGTACCGCGCCCAGCGCGTACTGGAGGGCGTCGGACACGGGCTGGTGCCCCGGCCGGGCGGCGAGCAGGGCCAGCGCCCGCTGCACGGCGCCGTCCAGGCTCTCGCCGCGGGCCAGCGCGTGCACGATCACCGCGTACGCGCCCGCCGACAGACAGGAGACGGGGTGCCCGTGGGTCTGGGCCGCGCACTCCACGGCCAGCTGCACCACCAGCTGCGGCTCCCAGCCGACGAGCAGCCCGAACGGCGCGGAACGGGCCACGGCCTCGGGCCCCAGCTCCTCCGCGTTCTTGGGCGACTCCAGCGTGCCCATGGTCTCGTCACCGAGCCCCAGCAGCAGCGCCCGCGTAGGGTCCCGCCGCGCGTACAGCCACTCCTCCCGCGCCAGCCACCCGTCCTCCTTGCGCCGCTCGTCGGGCCCCCAGTCCCGCTGCGTCGCCGCCCACCTCAGATACGCCCGGTGCACGTCGGTCGGCGGATGCCAGGCCCCGGTGTCCCGCCGCACCTGGGCCCGTATCAGCCCGTCCACGGTGAAGAGGGTGAGCTGCGTGTGATGGGTGACGGCACCGCGCCGCCCGTACCCCACCGCCAGGTCGACCAGGCCGTCCGCCCCGTACCCCGCCCTGATCTCCTCGGTCCCGAGCCCGTCGACCGGCGCCCCCAGCGCGTCCCCGACGGCCACCCCGAGCAGCGTCCCGCGCACCCGGCTGCGGAAGTCCTGCTGCTCGGCCCGCCCCCAGACGGCCCCGGCACCGGCTGTCGCACCCACCCTGACCTCCCACACGGCACCGTCCGCACGTACGACGCCCCAGCACTGTAATCGAACGGAGACGGTCGGTAGAGGGGCCGGACCGGGGGGCGGGGTGTGGGTCGGGTGAACGCGGGAGGTGGGTGCCGGAGGTCTCCTGGGACAGCATCCTGGTGGCCGCCGCGGTGATCACCGTCCGCAAGGTCGCGGCGATCGGCATCACCGCGGCACCCGGGTGTCAGTCCAGCACCGGCAGCAGCTCGGGCAGGTGTCCGTCCGAGGCCGCCGCCGCTCGCTGTCGTTCCTGCGGTACCTCGCCGTAGAGGGTGGTGCGGGGCCGGGCGGGGCGGCCCGCGGTGTCCGCGACCGCGATCAGGTCCTGTACGGATTTGTAGGAGCCGTAGGAGGAGCCCGCCATGCGGGAGATGGTCTCCTCCATCAGGGTGCCGCCGAGGTCGTTCGCGCCGGAGCGGAGCATCTGCGCCGCGCCGTCGGTGCCGAGTTTCACCCAGCTGGTCTGGATGTTGGGGATCCAGGGGTGCAGGAGGAGACGGGCCATGGCGGTGACCGCGCGGTTGTCCCGCGTCGTGGGGCCCGGGCGGGCGATGCCGGCCAGGTAGACCGGGGCGTTGGTGTGGATGAAGGGGAGGGTGACGAACTCGGTGAAGCCGCCGGTCCGCTGCTGGATGCGGGCGAGGGTGCGCAGGTGGCCGAGCCAGTGGCGGGGCTGGTCGACGTGGCCGTACATCATCGTGGAGGAGGAGCGGATGCCCAGCTCGTGGGCGGTCGTGACGACCTCGATCCAGGTGGCCGTGGGCAGCTTGCCCTTGGTGAGCACCCAGCGGACCTCGTCGTCGAGGATCTCCGCCGCCGTGCCCGGGAGGGAGTCCAGGCCGGCCTCCTTCGCGGCGGTCAGCCACTCGCGGACGGACAGGCCGGTGCGGGTGGCGCCGTTGACGATCTCCATCGGGGAGAAGGCGTGCACGTGCATGCCGGGGACCCGGGACTTGACCGCC
>NZ_JBEXLP010000027.1:0-87042 GCF_040610035.1 Streptomyces sp. NPDC004542 | reverse complement strand
GACTACACCGTCGAGACCGGCCGCAGCATCGCCGACCTGCGGCTCGGCGCGCACCTGACGGTCTGACGAGCCGGCCGGGGCCACCCGGCCGGCCGACGAGCTCCGGGGGCGGGGCCTGACACCCGCCCCCGGACCCGCCGCGGGAAGCCGCACACCGGGGGACGCCGCACACCGGGGGAAGCCGCACACCGGGGGACGCCGCACCGGCCGGATGAGCGGGTGCGCGCCCGGGGCCGTATACGGGCGTGCGGTGGGCGCGCACCCGGCGCAAAGACGGAGCAAAGCCGCCGCAAAGCACACCGCGGCCGGGAAACCCGGATGCCGTGAGGCAACATCCTGGTGAACGGTGGACCCCGCGCGCCGCGTGGGGCCGTGTCGGCCGGATGGAGTGAGGGACGTGGTGGAGCCGAGGATCGCCGTCGCCGTGGTGACGATGGGCAACCGGCCCGCCGAAGTCGACGCCCTGCTGGAGTCCGTGGCCAAGCAGGACCTCGCCCCCGCCCGGATCGTCATCGTCGGCAACGGCTGCCGGCTGCCCGAGTTCGCCCGGCGGCTGTCCCTGCCCGGCGAGGTCACCGCCGTCGACCTGGACGAGAACCTCGGCTGCCCCGGCGGGCGGAACGTCGCCCTGGCCCGGCTGCGGGAGTTCGGTGACGTGGACGTCGTGGTCGACCTCGACGACGACGGGCTGCTGGTCGACGCGGACGTGCTGCGCCGGGTGCGGGACCTGTACGCCGCCGACCCGCGCCTGGGCATCGTCGGCTTCCGCATCGCCGACGAGAACGGCGAGACCCAGCCGCGGCACGTGCCCCGGGTCGGTGCGTCGGATCCGATGCGGGGCGGATACGTGACCGGGTTCCTCGGCGGCGGGCACGCCCTGAGCATGCGGATGCTGGCCGAGACCGGCGACTGGCCCGCCGAGTTCTTCTTCGCGCACGAGGAGACCGATCTGGCGTGGCGGGCGGCGGACGCGGGCTGGAAGATCCTCTACGCGCCGCAACTGCTGCTGCGGCATCCCAAGACCTCGCCCGCCCGGCACGCCATCTACCACCGGGTGACCGCCCGCAACCGCGTCTGGCTGGTCCGGCGCCGGCTGCCCCTGCCGCTGATCCCGGTGCACCTGGGCGTGTGGACGCTCCTCACCCTCCTGCGCACCCGGTCGGCCGCCGGCCTCAGGGCCTGGTGCGGCGGATTCGTGGAAGGGCTGCGCGAACCCGCCGGGGAGCGACGGCCCATGCGCTGGCGGACGGTGTGGCGACTGACCCGCCTGGGGCGCCCGCCGGTCGTCTGACGCACCGGGTGAGCGGGACAAGGACCCCGGTCGTTCACCTCCGCCGACCGGGGCCCTCTTGCGTCCCCGGATCCGGCCTGCGGCGACACTCCCCCGAGCTGCGCGTCGTGCGCGCGCGCCGTCGGGCCAGATCCGATGCGACGATCACATCAGGATGCGCCAACGGATCGCTAACATGTGGCCAACGGTTCTTCCCGGGACCACTGGTCAGATGGCGTGAAGTCGCCGGGCGCCGGCGGTCGTAGGCCGGAACCGTAACGGATTCCGGCGGTAACCGACAGAGGACAGCTGGCGGGAAACCGTCGGAGGCAGGGCGGAATTCCGTCAGGGACAGCGGGCACACGCCCGCCGCAGAGCACGGTCGGCGTGACCGCGCGGGAGGGCAGTGAACGGGGTGATGCGGCGGTGCGAGCTGCGGTTCGGACTGCTGGGACCACCCGTCCTGTACGACCGTGCGGCGTACGGAATCGCCTACGACGCCGAGGAGGACGCCGACGCCCCGCTCCTCCACGAGGCCCGCGCCCCCGACACCGGTGACCGCGGCGGCTCGGCCCCCTCGGTCCGGGCGATCGGCAGCCCCAAGGTGCGCGTCCTGCTCGCCGCGCTGCTGCTGGAGGCCGGCCGGGTCGTGTCGGTCGACTCGCTCAAGGACGCGCTGTGGGGCGGCGTGCCGCCCGCCTCCGCGCAGGCCTCGCTGCACAACCACGTCACCCGGCTGCGCCGGCTCCTCGACGATCCCGAGCGGCTGCGTGCCGTACCGCCCGGGTACCAGCTGCGTGTGGCCGAGGGCGAGTTGGACGTGCACGTCTTCGACGCGCGCGTGACCGAGGCACGCGCCGCGCACGGCCGCCGGGACTGGGCGGGCGTGCTGCGTGCCTGCACGGCGGCCCTCGCGCTGTGGCGGGGCGCGCCGCTGAGCGGCCTGCCCGCCGAACTCGGCGGATACGCCTTCGTCCAGCGTCTGGAGGAGGCGCGGCTGCTCCTGCTGGAGTGGCGCTACGACGCCGGACTGGCCCTCGGCGGCCCCCGGCCGGCGGCCCTGGTGCCGGAGCTGGCCGCGCTGGTGGCCGAGCATCCGCTGCGCGAGGCCTTCCACCGCCAGCTCATGCTCGCCCTGCACCGCACCGGCCGGCAGGCCGAGGCCCTCGCCGTCCACCGCGACCTGCGCACCCGCCTGGTCGAGGAACTCGGCATCGAGCCGGGCCCGGCGATCCGCACGGCCCATGTCGAGGTGCTGCGGGGGGCCGCCGGCCCGGCCGCCGTTGCCGGGAGCGGAGCGGGGGAGGAGGGGGAGGGGCATCCGCTCACCGACGCCGGCGACGCCCCGACCGCGCCGGCCTCGTCGCGCCCCTCCCGGCACGGGGACCCGACGTCCCGGCGGCACACCCCGGACCCGTCGCACGTCTCCATGTCCACGCGCGACGACGCTTCACCCGTCCTGGCACCCCGGCCCGCCCAACTCCCCCCGCCGCCAGCCCACTTCACGGGCCGCGGCTCCGTACTCCAGGAGCTGCGCACCGCCCTCACCCGGCCCGAGGGGGACGACGGCGAGGCGCGGACCCCGGTCGTCGCCGTCATCAGCGGTATGGCCGGCGTCGGCAAGAGCGCCCTGGCCCTGCAGGTGGCACACCAGCTGCGGGAACGTTTTCCTGACGGGCAGTTGTACGTCAACCTGCACGGCGCCACCCCCGGGATGTCCCCGCTGCCCCCCGCCCAGGCCCTCGGTGCCCTCCTGCGCGACCTCGGCACCGACCCCCGGAGCATCCCCGAGCACCCGGACGCGGCCGCTGCGCTGCTGCGGTCCCTGCTCGCGCCGACCCGCACCCTGATGGTGCTGGACGACGCCGCGAACGCCGCCCAGGTACGACCGCTGCTGCCGGCCGGCGCCGGATGCGCGGTGATCGTCACCAGCCGCTCCCCGCTGACCGCCCTCGACGGCGCCGACCGCTTCCCGCTCGGGCCGCTGACCGGCGAGGACAGCGCGGCGCTGCTGCGCACGGTCTCCGGCCGCGACGGGCTGGACGCCGGGCACCCCCTCGTCGAGCTGACCGGCCGCCTGCCGCTCGCCCTGCGCGTGGTCGCCGCCCGGCTCGCCGCCCGCCGGGCCCTCACCCCGGACGTCCTCGCCGGTCAACTGGCCGCCACCGAAGGCCGCCTGCACCACCTGGAGTACGACGACCTGAGCGTCCGCCGCTCGCTGGCCGTCGCGCACGACGCGCTCGCCGCCTCCGCGCGCGAGACCGACCGGGACGCGGCCCGTGCCCTGCGCCGCATCGGCGCCCTCGACCTGCCCGCGTACGGCGCGGCCCTGATCGCCCGCCTCACCGGCACCGACGAGCGCCGGGCCGGGGCCGCCCTGGACCGCCTGGTCGACGTCGCCCTCCTGGAGGAGACCGCGTACGGCCGTTACGCCCCGCACGACCTGGTCCGCGACTTCGCCCGGGAACTCACCGCCGCCGACGAGGACACCGCCGCCGCCACCACCGCCCTGCGCTGGTACGCCGCCGTCGCCGAGCACCTCCTCACCGCGATCGTGGAGCAGGGCCTCGACCGGGACGACCGCCGCCGCCCGACGGCCGCCCAGCCGCCCGCGCACGCGGCGGAGGTGGCGGCGGTGCCGCCCTTCCGCTCCGCCGAGGAGGCCTTCGCCTGGGGCAACGAGGAACTGGAGAGCGTCGTCACCCTGGTCGAGCGGTACGCCGATACCCTCGACGACCGGCAGGCGGCCCATCTCGCCGTCCTCGTGCGGCTGTTCTTCCCCTACCTGCAGCGCGGCGGCCGGGTGGCCGAGATGGAGGTGCTCGGACAGGCCGCCCTGGCCACGGCCCGGCGGCTCGGCGACGAGGCGGCCGAGGCGTACGCGCTGGGCGACCTCGCGGGCCTGCACTTCCTGACCGGCCGGCAGAACGACGCCCTCGCCCTCACCGACCAGGCGCTGACGATCTGGCGGCGCCTGGGCACGGTCTCCTGGATCCGGCGCTGCCTCAACAACCGGGGCCTGCTGCTGGAGGGCCTCGGCCGGTACGCGGAGTCCGGCGAGGCGCTGCGGCAGAGCCTGGAGTACTCGCGGCAGCTCGACGACCCCTACGGTGAGGCCATCACCTACAGCCACCTCGGCAATCTCTACGAGCACACCGACCCGCGCGCCGCCGTCGAGCAGCACCGGCGCTCACTGGCGATCGGAGACGCGCTCGGCGCCGTCATCGTGCAGCACTCCGCGCACTGCAACATCGGCTACGCCCACCTCGACCTGGGTGAACCGGCCGCCGCCGCCACGCACTTCGAGGAGAGCCTGCGCATCCTCGGCGGCCACGGCGACTGGCACGGCGAGTCCCAGACCCGGCTCGGCCTGGTCCGCGCGCTCAGGCAGCTGGGCCGCGTGGACCGCGCCGGGCACGAGTGTGCCGAGCTGCTGAGCCGCGCGGACGCCCGCGCCGACCGCTACATGGGCGGTCTGGCACGCCACCAGCACGGGTTCCTGCTGCACGAGAAGGGGCGTATGCGGGAGGCGTACGAGGCCTGGCGCGAGGCGCTCGCCGCGCTGGACGGCACGGACGAGCAGGCTGTCGTGGCCCAGCTGCGGGAGCTGCTCGTGGGGAACAGGTGATCACTTCGCGTCGGCATAGCACTCCACCACCGCGGTCGTGAACGGAAACCTGACCGGTGTCACGCCGAACGTCAGCCGCCCCGCCAGGTCCGCCGCCTCCCGGATCGCCGCCACCACCGCTTCAGCCTCCTCCTCGGGACAGTGCACGATCACCTCGTCGTGCTGGAAGAAGACCAGCTCGGCCGCCAGGTCCGCGCAGCTCCGGCGCAGGGCGGCGAGCAGCAGCAGGGCCCAGTCGGCCGCGCTGCCCTGCACGACGAAGTTGCGGGCGAAGCGGCCACGGGCGCGGGCGTCGGTGGAGGCGTGACCGGGGACCCACTGCTGCCCGTCGGCTTCCTCGTCCCCGGCCGGGACGCCCGCCTCCTGTGCCGCGTCCTCGTCGGCCACGGCCGCGGGCGGGCAGGTCCGGCCCAGCCAGGTGCGCACCAGCCGTCCCTCCTCACCGGCCCGCGCCGCGTCGTCGACGTACGCCACCGCCGTGGGGAAGCGGCGTCTGAGCGCGGCGAGGTTCTTCAGGCCGTCCCCGGAGGTCTGCCCGTAGACCGCGCCGAGCACGGCGAGCTTGGCCTGCCCGCGGTCGCCGGAGAAGGCCCGGTCGGAGACGGCCTGGTACAGGTCGCCCGCCCGGCCGGCCACTTCCATCAGGCCCGGATCCCGGGAGATCGCCGCCAGTACCCGCGGCTCCATCTGGTCGGCGTCGGCGACCACCAGCCGCCAGCCGGGGTCGGCGACCACCGCGCGCCGGATCACCTTGGGGATCTGCAGCGCGCCCCCGCCGTGGGTGACCCAGCGTCCGGTGACCGTCCCGCCCGCGAGGAACTCCGGCCGGAACCGCCCGTCGCGCACCCAGTCCTGGAGCCAGGTCCAGCCGTGCGCGACCCAGATGCGGTACAGCTTCTTGTACTCCAGCAGCGGCCGCACGGCCGGGTGGTCGAGGGAGGCGATCTCCCAGCGGCGGGTGGACTTCACCTTGATGCCGGCCTGGGCGAAGGCCTTGACGACGTCGGCGGGCAGGTCGGGCCGCACCCGGCGGCCGAACGCCGCGGAGACCTCGTCCGCCAGCTCGGTCAGGCGGCGGGGCTCGCCCCCGCCCGCGTACCGCTCGCCGAGCAGGTCGCGCAGCAGCCCGCGGTGGACGCCGGCGCTCCACGGCAGGCCCGCGCGGTTCATCTCGGCGGCCACCAGCGTCCCCGCCGACTCGGCCGCGGTCAGCAGCCGCATCCGGTCGGGGTGCGCGGCCCGGTCGTGCCGCCGCTGCTGCTCGGCGTAGACCGCGAGGAGGTCCGCCAGCGGCAGGCGGGTGCCCCGCGGTTCGAACAGCGGGGACTGCGCACCCGGTTCGGCGGCGCGCTGCGGCGGATCGGGCGGTACGGGGCCGCCCCGGAGGCGGGCCAGCGCGGCGGCGGCCGAACGCGGCTCGCCGTACCGCCCCTCGTGGCCCAGCAGGAGTGTCTCGGCGTCCTCGACGTCGTAGCACCGGTCCACTCGCACCCCCGTGGCGAGCAGACGCGGATAGACCTCGGCGGTCGACCGCCACACCCAGCGCGTCACCTCCGGGCGGCTCCGCACCGCCCCGGCGAGATCCGGCTCCCGCCGCACCGGCCCGCAGGGCAGCCCGTCCGGGCCGAGGGGGGCGAGCTCCACGCCGCCGTCCTCGGCCGGGGCGAGTGCCCAGCGGTCGGTCATGACTGCGAGTGTGGCAGGGGGGTCTGACAACGGCCTCAGCTCGGCTGGGGCGGGGCCTGCAGATACTGCTCCAGGGCCTTGACGAGCTCGCTCTCCACCGGCTCCTTCCCGATGCCGAGGCCGGACAGGATCCCGCTGCCGTGCTCGAACTCCAGCAGGGCCAGCAGGATGTGCTCGGTGCCGATGTAGTTGTGGCCGAGGCGCAGGGCCTCGCGGAAGGTGAGTTCCAGGACCTTCTTGGCGTCGGAGCCGTACGGGACGAGCTCCGGGGCCTGGCCGGCCGCGGGCGGGAGCGCGGCGGTCGCGGCCGCCCGCACGGCGTCGGCGGAGACGCCCCGGGCGGCGATCGCCCGGGCGGCCAGGCCGTCGGGCTCGGCGAGCAGGCCGAGGACCAGATGGGCCGGCGCGACCTCGGAGTGGGGAGCGGCCTTGGCCTCGTTGTGCGCGGTCATCACCACGTTGCGGGCGCGCGGGGTGTACCGCCCGAAGCCCTGGTTCGGGTCCAGGCCGGTGGACTCCTTCGGCACGAACCGCTTCTGCGCGGCCTGCCGGGTGACGCCCATGCTCTGGCCGATGTCGGTCCAGGACGCGCCGGAGCGCCGGGCCTGGTCCACGAAGTGGCCGATCAGGTGATCGGCCACCTCGCCGAGGTGGTCGGCCGCGATCACCGCGTCCTGGAGCTGCTCGAGGGGTTCGGTGTGCACCTTCTTGATCGCTGCGATGAGGTCGTCGAGACGTACGGACGACGTGGTCGGGTTCGTTTTCGACATGTGTCAACCTTAGGTTGACGGCCTGGAGGTGTCAACTCGAAGTTGACAGTGGGTGGACCCGTCACTTGGGCGCCACCACCAGCCGCACCGCCAGCCCCGCGAACACCGTCCCGCCGAACAGGTCCAGTCCCCGCGCCACCCGCCGGCTGCGCCGCAGCAGCGTGGCGAGCTTCCCCGACAGCAGCCCGACCGAGCCGTCCACCACCAGGCCCATCACCGTGATCGTGACGCCGAGCAGGAGGAACTGCTCCCGCACATGACCGAGCCCGGGGTCCACGAACTGCGGCAGGAAGGACACGTTGAAGAGGATCACCTTGGGGTTCAGGAGATTGGTGACGGCTCCTCGCCAGAAGGCCCGCCGCCGTCCCGCACCCGCGGCCCCGTGCGCCTCGGCCGGTGCGGAGCCGCCGCGGAACGCCTTGACCGCGAGGTACAGCAGATAGGCGGCGCCCGCCCAGCGCAGCACGTGGTACAGCACCGGCAGCGTCAGGAACAGCGCCGACAGCCCGAGCGCCGCGGCGACCGCGTGCACGAACATCGCGCAGGCCACCCCGACGGCCGCCGTCACCCCCACCGAGGGTCCGCCCCGGCCGCCCATCGCCACGATGAACATCATGTCGGGACCGGGAGTGACACAGAGCGCGAAGGCGGCGACGAGGAAGGCCGCGTAGAGAGAGGTGTCGACCATGCCGGCCATGCTCGGGGCGGCTTCGCGGCGGGGCGACCGAATTTCGGGGAGTGAGATGCCGGCCGTACCGCCCCCGTCGTTGTCCACAGGCTGTGGACGGCCGTCGCGCGCTGTCCGCGGCCCATGGCACGATCAACGGGTGAGCAGCGAGACCAGCACCGTCGAGCGGGCCTTCCGGGCCGCCCTGTACGACGACTCCGACCCCGGCCTGGACACGGGCGCGTCACTCCTCGCGGCCGACCCGGGGGCGGACGCCGAACTGGCCCGGCGCGGCGTGGAGCTGGTCGCGGCGGCCTGGCGGCGCGGCTGGCAGCCCGCCGATGTCGTCCGGCTGGTGCGGCGCGAGCTCGACGACGCGCACGGGGCACTGGCGGCGGAGCTCATACGGACGCAGGCACCGGGGGACCGGCCGCGCGGCCGGCGCTGGGCCGCGCAGCTCGAGGCGCTCCCGGACGGACCCGCGCGCGCGGCCGACCGCTTCTCGCACGCCACCGCCGTCCTGGAGCTGTACCGCCTGCTGCTGCGGCTGCCCGCCCTGGAACCCCTGGAAGAGTCCCGCCAGGAGGGGCACCGGCCCGCCTCCCGCATGCTCACCCGGATCCGTGCGCTGCTCGCCAAGGCCGAGGCGACCGGATATCCGGAGGAGGCGGAGGCGCTGAGTGCCAAGGCGCAGGAGCTGATGGCCCGGCACACCATCGACGAGGCGCTGCTCGCGGCCGGGGCGCCCTCGCCGGACACGCCCGGCGCCTGCCGGATCGGCGTCGAACCGCCGTACGAACAGGCCAAGGCGGTCCTGCTCGACGCGGTCGCCACCGCCAACCACTGCCGGGCGGTGTGGAACGAACCGCTCGGCTTCTCCACGGTCGTCGGCTTCGAGCCCGACCTGGAGGCGGTCGAGCTGCTCCACACCTCACTGCTCGTGCAGGCCACCCACGCGATGACGAAGGCCGAGGCGGCCCAGCGAGCCGGCGGCCGGAAACGGACGAAGACCTTCCGGCAGTCGTTCCTCGCGGCCTACGCCCACCGCGTCGGCGAGCGCCTCACGGCCGCCGCCGGGGCCCAGGTCACCCAGGACCTGCTCCCGGTCCTGGCCACCCGCGAGGTGGCCGTCACCGACCGCCTGGAGCACCTGTTCCCGCAGACCACCACCACCCGGCTGCGCGGGGTGAGCGACGCGGCGGGCTGGACGGAGGGCGCGCGGGCGGCGGACCGGGCCCAGGTCAGGGCCCGCCCGCGCCTGGACTGAGCATCGCGACCGGCCGGGCCGCGCCGTCAGTCGCCCGCCTGCTGGAAGGCGCTCACCGAGGCCTGGTCGCCGGCCTTGGTCCGGCCGGCCACGGGACCGTACTTCCAGGGGAAGCTCTGGCCGGCGGAACCACCGGGCAGGGTGATCTTCACGGTCCTGGCCGCGAGGCTGTTGGCGCCGCCCGCCGCGCCCCGCACATAGCTGATGGTGAAGGACGCGGAGTCGCCCTTGGCGAGCTTCAGCTCCTGCGCCTTGGCGCCCTGCTGGGCGGAGAGGGCCACCGAGGCCCCGTCCCCCTCCAGCGTGACGCCCGGGAAGTGGTCCAGGGTGCACGGTGCGCTCTGGTTGGTGATGCTGACGGGCACCTCGCCCGTGTCCCCGGCGGCCGGCGCCACACTCGCGGACCCGATCTGCACGGCGACCCCGCCGATCTCGCAGGCGGAGCTGTTCTTGCCCTTGTCGCCGCTGCTGCCGCCGTCGTCGCAGGCGGTCAGGACGAGGGCGGCGGCGAGGGCGGTGACGGTGAGCGGAATGGCGCGCATGAATGGGGTCCCTGTCGAGAGCGTGACGGTGCCCCAGCATCATGGCGCCTGCGCCCGGGGTCCCGCCGCGCGCCCCACCGGTCAGGACGCGGGGAAGCTCGCCGTCGCCAGCCCCGACGGCAGCCTGCCGCCCGCGGCCTTGGTGTACGTCTCCTTGCCGGCCTTGCCCGACCAGGTGATCCTCAGCGACTTCCCGCCGACCGAGTCGACCATCCCGGTCGCCCGGTCCTTGCTGCCGTCGGCGCAGCTCAGGTGGATCATCTCCATCCCGGCCTCCTTGCCGGCGGTACCGCTGCACACGGTGCCGCCGGTCGCGAACAGCCCGGCCTTCTCGCCGGTGACGACCAGGGCGACGGCCTTGCCGTCGGTCGTGGCGAGCCAGCTGCCCTGCAGGCTGTCGGAGGCGCCGGTGACCCCGCTCGTGCCGACTCCGGTGCTCGCGGACGAGGAGGCCGCGGCGGACGCCGCCGCGCTCGCGCGCGTCGGGGAGCCGTCCTCGGAGCCGCCCCCGCCACCGCACGCGGTCAGCGCCAGTACGCCCGCCAGCCCCGCCGCCACGGCCGCTGCCCGAACCCTGGTGGGCGCCGTCGGCGCCACCCTCGTAGTACTCGGCGAAGTCACTGCGCGCTCCCAAGCTGTAGCCGGAGACGGCCGACGGTCGGCCGGCGGGACCGCAGCAAGCTACCAGCACGGTCCAGGGGGTTTCCGGGGTGCCGGGCATGGATGCGCTGTGCATCGCCGGCGTGCGGGATTCGCCCACGGCCGCGACCGGATGCCGTCCGTCCGCCGGGCGGGTGCCGGGCGGGTGCCGGGCGCGTGCCGGTCCGGCCGGTCCGCGGACTAAACCAATACGCGGACGCTGGAACAGGAAGGGCGCGGTACGCGTCTCTTCCTAGTGCACCGAGGATTCGCTCCGGACGAGCGCAGCCGAGGGCAGGGAAGATCATCAACGGGGCCGGCGTTCGCATGTCCTGCGGGTTCTGGGGCAGACGCTGCGACAGCTTCGGTGAAGGTCGGTAAAGCACTCGTCAAAGCTGTAACCGGAGGAACACCCCGCGTGCACGTGCATCTGCTCATGCATTTGCACGTGAACAGGGTTATGATCCGGATCAGTTGACCACCGCATCTATGGCCACAACAGCCAAGTGCACCACCGGGGAGCGACCTGTGGACCGCGACGTTGACGGCGTGTACGGGGGGTACGACGTGTACAACGGCATGGCTGCCGCGCAGCTGGACGGAGTGGCCTGGCAGAAGAGCAGGCACAGCAATTCGCAGGGGTCCTGCGTGGAGTTCGCCCGGCTGCCGGGGGGAGACGTCGCGGTGCGCAACTCGCGGTTCCCGGACGGTCCCGCGCTCGTCTACACGCGCGCGGAGATCGAGGCGATGCTGCTGGGCGTCAAGGACGGCGAGTTCGACCACCTGATAGCCGGCTGATCCGCCGCACCGGCCGGCCGGCCGCCCGACCCGCAGAAAGCGCTTGCTCGGACGTGCGAAGAAAAGCGGCGTCCACAGACACCGCGTCCGTACCGCGTCCGGTCACTCGGGCGGCCGCAGCCGGAACAGCGCCCAGACGACCTTTCCGCTGAGGGTGCCGGCCAGCGGGTGCCAGCCCCAGCTGTCGCTGAAGGAGTCGACGAGGAACAGGCCGCGGCCCGACTCCGCCGAGAAGTCGTCCGACCCGCGCGCGACCGGGGTGCCGTGGCTGGGGTCGCGCACCGCGCACACCAGCCGCCCGGTCCACCGCATCAGGTGCAGCCGCACCGCGGACGCCTGGTCCTGGCACCGGGCGGCGTCACCCGGCAGGGCGTGCCGCAGCGCGTTGGTGACCAGTTCGGAGACGACCAGGCATATGTCGTCGAAGCGGTCGTCGACGTCCCACTGCTCGAGTGTCCGGCGGGTGAACAGCCGGGCCTCGCGCACCGCCTCGTAGCGGGCGGGCAGGGCGCAGGAGGCGGCGCTGGACACGGCCGCGGGATCCAGTGGCGGAAGGCCCTGCCGTAACGGCTCGAGCATGGTCGATCCATTCGTCCCCATGCGAGGCACTCCCGGGAATTCGCGGTCGTTGCGATGCAGCGGTGGCGCGACACCATGCTTTCGGATGCGCAGAGCAGATGCAAGGGCAGATGCACGTGCACGAGGCCGAATTGAGCGATCCCGTACCACTTGTTGGCCATTTTTTCCGCCAACTTCCCCCACACCCCACACCTCTCCCTTGCACCTTCCCGTGTCAAATCAATGGCATCTTTCCGTTTCCGTAACCGGACGAGTACTGCTCGAAGTGATTTAGTGGCAGACTGCGGCCCCTGAGGACCGTTGGGGAGGCTGGCGAACGTGAGCGCGGGAGAGCCGGGATCGGTGGTGCGGCGCATGCTGCTCGGATCACAACTCAGGCGACTGCGTGAAGCGCGGGGGATCACGCGGGAGGCGGCGGGCTACTCGATCCGCGCCTCCGAGTCGAAGATCAGCCGGATGGAGCTGGGCCGGGTGAGCTTCAAGACGAGGGACGTGGAAGACCTGCTCACGCTGTACGGCATCACGGACGAGGCCGAGCGCACATCCCTGCTCTCCCTCGTCAAGGAGGCCAACGCGGCCGGGTGGTGGCACAGCTACTCCGACGTGCTGCCGAGCTGGTTCCCCACCTATGTGGGCCTGGAAGGCGCGGCGTCCCTGATCCGGGCCTACGAGGTCCAGTTCGTGCACGGCCTGCTGCAGACCGAGGAGTACGCCCGCGCGGTGGTGCGGCGCGGCATGAAGGGCGCGAGCACCGCCGACGTCGAGCGGCGCGTGGCGCTGCGCCTGGAGCGGCAGAAGCACCTCGTCGCCGAGAACGCCCCCGACTTCCACATCGTGCTCGACGAGGCCGCCCTGCGCCGCCCGTACGGCGAGCGCGAGGTGATGCGCGGGCAGCTCCAGCACCTGATCGAGATCTCCGAGCGGCCCAACATCCGCCTTCAGGTCATGCCGTTCGGCTTCGGCGGCCACTCGGGCGAGAGCGGGGCCTTCACCATCCTCAGCTTCCCCGAGTCCGACCTCTCGGACGTGGTCTACCTGGAACAGCTGACCAGCGCCCTGTACCTGGACAAACGCGAGGACGTCACCCAGTACGAGCAGGCCCTCAAGGAACTGCAGCAGGACAGCCCCGGACCGGACGAGAGCCGGGACCTGCTGCGGGGGTTGCTGCAGCTGTCCTGACCCGCCGCACCGTCCGGCGGCCGACGCCGTGACCTCATCCGGCACCCCAACTCCCGGCTGTTACAAGTAGGATGATGTGTGATCAGTCTCATCGGACCGTGAAGTTGATCGGGTGTCTGTCCCGACTGCTTCGGCAGCAAGGGATCGGGGGATCACGTGTCGTTCTGCCTCAGCTTCGGCGAACTGGCTCAGCAGTACATCGACGGTGAGTGGCGACCGGGCACCGGCTCCTGGGACGTCATCGACTTCAACCCGTACGACGACGAGAAGCTCGCCTCGATCACCGTGGCGACGGTCGACGAGGTCGACCAGGCCTACCGGGCGGCGGCCACGGCGCAGAAGCGGTGGGCGGCCACCAACCCCTACACCCGCCGTGCCGTCTTCGAGCGTGCGCTGCGGCTGGTGGAGGAGCACGAGCGGGAGATAGCCGACCTGATCGTCGCGGAGCTGGGCGGCACGCGCCTGAAGGCCGGTTTCGAGTTGCACCTCGCCAAGGAGTTCCTGCGCGAGTCGGTCCACCTGGCGCTGCGCCCGGAGGGGAAGATCCTGCCCTCGCCGGGCGACGGCAAGGAGAACCGCGTCTACCGGGTGCCGGTGGGCGTCGTGGGCGTGATCAGCCCGTTCAACTTCCCCTTCCTGCTGTCGATCAAGTCGGTGGCTCCGGCCCTCGCGCTCGGCAACGGCGTGGTCCTCAAGCCGCACCAGAACACGCCGATCGCCGGCGGCACCCTGGTAGCGAAGATCTTCGAGGAGGCCGGGCTGCCCCAAGGCCTGCTCAACGTCGTCGTCACCGACATAGCCGAGATCGGCGACGCCTTCATCGAGCACCCGGTCCCGAAGGTCATCTCCTTCACCGGCTCCGACAAGATCGGCCGGCACGTCGCCACCGTCTGCGCCGCCCACTTCAAGCGCTCGGTGCTCGAACTGGGCGGCAACAGCGCGCTCGTGGTCCTGGACGACGCCGACATCGACTACGCCGTGGACGCGGCGGTCTTCAGCCGGTACGTCCACCAGGGCCAGGTCTGCATGGCCGCCAACCGGGTGCTGGTGGACCGCTCGGTCGCCGAGGAGTTCACCGCGAAGTTCGTCGCCAAGGTGCGGGGCCTGAAGGTCGGTGATCCCCGCGACCCGGAGACCGTCATCGGCCCGGTGATCAACTCCGCTCAGGCGAAAGCCCTCACGGGCGTCGTCGAGCAGGCGCTCGGGGAGGGCGCCACGGCCCTGCTGCACGGCGGCACCCGCGGCAACCTGGTGGAGCCCAGCGTGCTCACCGACGTACCCGCCGACTCCGCGCTGTTGCGCCAGGAGGTGTTCGGCCCGGTCGTCTTCCTCGTGCCGTTCGACGGCGAGGAGGAGGCCGTGCGCCTGGTCAACGACACGCCCTACGGTCTGAGCGGCGCGGTGCACACCGCTGACATCGAGCGCGGTGTGGCCTTCGCCAAGCGGATCGACACCGGCATGTTCCACGTGAACGACGGGACCGTGCACGACGAGCCGCTCGTCCCGTTCGGCGGCGAGAAACACTCGGGCATCGGCCGCCTGAACGGCGAGACGACCCTGGACCTGTTCACCACGATCAAGTGGATCTCGGTTCAGCACGGGCGGAGCGGGTTCCCCTTCTAGGCATCCCCGCCGTACCGGGAGCCGGTCGGCTCACGCGCCGTGCCGGCTCCCGCGGCAGCCCGCCCCTGCCCTCGGCGCTGGGCGGGGCGCTGTCCTCAGTCGCCGAGCTTGAGATGCCCGACGAAGGCCGTCCAGGCGGAGGCGGTCACGATCAGGGCGGGGGCGTGCGGGCGCTTGCTGTCGCGGACGGGGACGAGGGGGAGGGGAGCGGGGTGGATCTCGGCCACCTCTACGCAGTTGCCGCCGTCGGCATTGCTGTAGCTCGACTTCCGCCAGGCGGCGGTGCTGAGGTCGAGTCGAGGGATTCGCATGGTGCGCCAGCCTCCAGGATGGTCCGGATCAGCGCCACGGAGTCCCGTGGCGAGAGCGCCGAGTCTCGCAGGAGATCGTAGGACAGTCGCAGCTGTTCCACATCGGTCGGATCCTCGACGAGGTCGCCTGAGTATGCGCTCTCGGTGTACGCGATGTTCCTGCCGCCGGGCAGCCAGAGGAGCGTGAGCGACCCCCCGAGGATGTGCTGTAGACCCGCTGAGAAGGGCAACACCTGGAGCGTGACGTTCGAGAGCTCGGCCAGCTCCAGAAGGCGGTCCAACTGCTGCTTCCATTCGTCCGGATCACTGAGCGGACGTCGCACAGCAGACTCGTCCAGGACCGCGCGGAACTCCACGGCGTCGTCGCCGTCCAACAGGTTCTGGCGACCCAGGCGGGCGGCTACCTGCTCATCCAGCTCGTTCTCGTCTCTGGGCCGTGCGGTCCGCAGCTGTTCCCGCATGTACGGCTCTGTCTGCAGCAGTCCCGGGATCGTGGAGCAGGCGTACTCGTACCGCATGGTCGCTTCCTTCTCGCGGTCCATGAAGTGCCTGTACTTGTCCTTGACCGCGTCACTCCTCGCCAACTCCCACAGCTCGCCGAGGTGTTCACCCGTTCCGTACACCTTGTCCAGCGCGGCCATCACCTCCGGCGATCCCAGCTTCACTCCCGTCTCCAGCTTGTGCAGATAGGTCCGGTCGTACGTCGTCTCGGTCGCGAGGTCACCCAGCGACTTGCCGGACGCCTCGCGCAGTCGCGCGAGCTCCTTGGCGAGCACCTGTCGTGCCGAGCCGTTGCCGCGGCTCGTGGTGGGCTTGCGTGGTGGCATGGCTCGCGCCCCCTGTGGTCCTGACGTGCGGGCCTACGCCCCTCCACTGTCGAGAGTAGTGCGCATCCGTCACGCTGGAGAGCGATTCGGAAACTCCGTGTGACGAAAGGGAGGTTCGCGTGAGCGCTGCGAACGTCGCCCATGGATGGCGCATCGACCGCATCCCCGGCAAGCGGGTGACGGCGACCGAGGAGGGCGTACGGCTGCCGCTCTGGCTGCTGTACGACGGCAAGCACCGGGCCGACGCCGTGTTCCGCCTCAGCCCGGCCGAGGCGGAACAGCTGCACGCCGAGCTGTGCTACGCGCTCGGGGAGGGCGAGCCCCCGGCCTGTCGCCCCGCCCTGGCGCGCTGGGCCTGACGAGGGGCGGAGGGGCGGCCCCGAGAGCGCGCGGGCCCGTTCCTCCGCCCCGCCCCGGTCCGCGGTCCCGCGGCCCAGTAGGACGGTATCCGACCTACTGGGTCCGTAACGTCGTCGGTGTCAGTCAGCAGGACCCGATCCGACGAAAGGCGGCCGGTCATGGTCACTCACGTGAGCGCAGAGGTGCGGGGCGACGAGCGGGGAGCGCTGCTCTCCTTCCTCGCCGAACAGCGCGGCGGCATCCGGCGGGCGGTGCTGGGGCTGACCGAGGAGCAGGCCGCGAGCCGGCCCAGCGCGAGCGAGCTGTCGCTGGCCGGGCTGGTCAAGCATGCCGCCGAGGTCGAGCAGTACTGGGTCGCCCGCGCCAAGGGTGAACCGCCGGCCATCCAGCGGGACCAGTCGAACTGGCACGAGACGTTCCAGCTGGTCGGTGACGAGACGGTTGCCTCCCAGCTGGCGTACGGGGAGGAGGTCGCGGCCGAGACGGAGAAGTTCCTGCGCTCCGTGCCCAGCCTCGACGACACCTTCGCGCTCCCGGACCAGCCCTGGTTCCCGCCAAAGGGCCGCGTCTCCATGCGCTGGCTCGCCCTCCACCTGATCCGCGAGACCGCCCGGCACGCGGGTCACGCCGACATCGTCCGGGAGTCCCTGGACGGGAAGACGGCGTTCGAGCTGGTGGCTCTGGCCGGGAAGTGAGGCACCTGCCCGGCGACTCCGGCGGCGGGGCCACCGGAGGGCGGCCCCGCCCGGCCGTCGGGCCTGCCGACCGTGTTCTTCCCGCCGGCGACGGGCGAGTTCGCCCGCCTGGGTCACCAGACCCCAGGGGGACCCTAGTGGTGGAACCCGGTGGCCGCCTCCCTGTCCCGCGTCAGCGGATGCGGCTGCCTGCGGAGTTCCGGCAGCAGGCGGCCCAGGTCCTCGACGAACATCCCGGCGAGGTCGGCGGAGAAGCCGTTGCGGCACACCACCCGCAGCACGGCCAGGTCCTCCCGGTTCGGCGGGAAGGTGTAGGCCGGCACCAGCCAGCCGCTCTCCCTCAGGCGCCGGGAGACGTCGAACACGTCGTACGCCGTGACGTCCTCGGCGGTGGTGAAGGCGAAGACGGGCAGCTGGTCGCCCCGGGTCAGCAGCCGGAAGTCGCCGAGCGCCGCGATCCGGTCGGCCAGCCCGCGCGCGACGTCCCGCGTGGCCTGCTGCACCGCCCGGAAGCCCTCCCGGCCCAGCCGCAGGAAGGTGTAGTACTGGGCCACGACCTGGGCGCCCGGCCGGGAGAAGTTCAGGGCGAACGTCGGCATGTCCCCGCCGAGGTAGTTGACGCGGAACACCAGCTCCTCCGGGAGGGCCTCCTTGTCACGCCACAGCGCCCAGCCGACCCCCGGGTAGACCAGCCCGTACTTGTGCCCCGAGGTGTTGATCGAGGCCACCCGCGGCAGACGGAAGTCCCACACCAGGTCCTCGTCCAGGAACGGCGCCACCATCGCCCCGGACGCGCCGTCCACGTGGACCGGGACGTCCAGCCCGGTCCGCGCCTGGAGGGCGTCCAGGGCCGCGCACAGGTCGGCGATCGGCTCGTAGGACCCGTCGAAGGTGGAGCCGAGGATGCCGACGACCCCGATGGTGTTCTCGTCGCACAGCCCGGCGGCCGCCTGCGGGTCGAGGTGGTACCGGTCGCCCTCCATGGGCACCAGGCGGGCCTCCACCTCCCAGAAGTTGCAGAACTTCTCCCAGCACACCTGGACGTTGACCCCCATGACGAGGTTCGGGCGGGCGTCCGCCGACGGGTAGCGGTCGGCGTTGCGCCGCATCCAGCGCCGCTTGAGGGCCATCCCGGCGAGCATGCACGCCTCGCTGGAGCCGGTCGTCGAACACCCCACGGCCGCCGCCGGATCCGGCGCGTGCCACAGGTCGGCGAGCATCGCCACACAGCGCCGCTCCAGCTCGGCGGTGCGCGGGTACTCGTCCTTGTCGATCATGTTCTTGTCCCGGCACTCCGCCATCAGGTCCCCGGCCTGCGGCTCCATCCAGGTGGTGACGAAGGTGGCCAGGTTCAGGCGGGCGTTGCCGTCCAGCATCAGCTCGTCGTGCACGAGCTGCGCCGCCGTGGTCGGCGGCAGCGGACCGTCCGGGAGCCGGTGCTTGGGCGGGGCCTCGGTCATCTCGACGGCCGGGTTCGCCTCCCCGAAGAACGGGTTGACGGACATGGGGTGTTGTTCGCCGGGCTTCCCGTTGCCTTTGTGCAGTGCCATGGAGTGCCTTCCTGCCTTCCTGAGGGGGGATCAGCGGATCGGGGTTCCGTCGTCGCGCAGCTGCATCTGGGGCCGTCCGGTCACCAGCAGCCAGGCCGGCAGTGAGGCGACGCACAGCAGGGCGAGGGCCGGCGGGGACTCCACGAGGACCGCGGCCGTGAACAGGCTCACCCAGCCCTGACGGGTGACGGCGAGGAGCATGCCCAGCACACCCGCCGCCACGCCCACCGCCGGCTGCACCCCGGGCACCAGCGCGTGCGCGGTGAGCCCGAAGGCGCAGCCGACGAAGACGGACGGGAAGACCCGCCCGCCGCGGAACCCGCAGGAGGCGGAGACGAGCAGCGCGGCCAGTTTCACCACCGTCATCCTCGCGTACTGTCCCGCCGACCACCCTTCGGGGCTCCTGGCGAGCTCCGCCACCTGCGCCAGCCCCTTGAAGAGCGTCAGATGGCCGCCCAGCGCCCCCAGGAGCCCCAGGACGATTCCGCCGGAGGGAAGGGCGAGCATCGGGTGCCGCAGCCGCCGGAAGGCGTTGTGGACGTACGGGAAGGCGTACACCGCGCACATGCCGGACAGCGCGGCCAGCGAGGCGATCACCAGCGCGGCCGCCAGGTCGCCCCAGCCGGGGTGGTTGCCCACCGGAGGCAGCCCGAGGTCGAAGCTGGGGTGGGCCACCAGACCGGTGGTCAGGGCGCCCACGGCCCCCGCGGCCAGCGGCGCGAAGAGGTTGTCCCACAGGGCACCCCTGAGCGGCCGGCCCGCCAGCGCCTCGGAGAAGACCAGCGCCGCCGCCACCGGCGTGCCGAACAGGGCGCCGATGGTCGCCGCCTCCGCCAGCGCCGGCCACACCGGTCCCGGCACCCGCGGGACCAGCCTGCGGCCGAGCCAGAAGGCGAGCGCCACGTTCACCGCGATGATCGGGTTCTCGGGACCGAGGCTCGGGCCGCCCGCCAGCATCAGCATGGTCGCCACCAGCAGGCCGGGCAGCACCACGGGGGGCAGCACCGGGGCGTCGAGCCCCAGGGTGGCCGGATCGGGGCCCGCGTGACCGGGCGCCTTCCACACCACGAGCCCCACGGCGACCCCCGTCGCGGTGAGCATGACCAGCATCCACGGCACGGAGTACCGGCCGATGCCCAGCGCGTCGGGCAGCGTCTCCCAGAGGACGCCCTGCAACCGCTCGGCGACTCCGCTCACCAGCAGGTACAGCAGGCTGGCACCGGCGCCGACCAGGACCGCGGGCAGGATCAGCGGCAGCAGGGCACGGGCGGGCGTCGCCGGGGCGGTCGGGGGCGCCTGCGGCGCGGTGTCCTGAGCCACGAGCTCACCATAAAGGGGCGAAGCGGTCTAAACACCCCGAAAGGTCCGGGGGCTTGCACCTCACGTGGCGTGAGGGACCAGCCTGGGACCGTACCGAGAAGGGAGCGTACGAAGTGAGCCACTCCGTGGGACAGGTCGCCGGCTTCGCCGGAGTAACGGTGCGCACCCTGCACCACTACGACGACATCGGCCTGCTCACCCCGAGCGAGCGCAGCCACACGGGCCACCGGCGCTACAGCGACGCCGACCTCGACCGGCTGCAGCGGATCCTGTTCTACCGGGAGCTCGGCTTCCCGCTCGACGAGGTCGCGGTCCTGCTCGACGATCCCGAAGCGGACCAGCGCGCGCACCTGCGCCGCCGGCACGAACTGCTGACCGCCCGGATCGAGAAGCTGCGCAGGATGGCCGAGGCCGTGGAACACGCCATGGAGGCACGCAGGGTGGGCATCAACCTCACACCCGAGGAGAGGTTCGAGGTCTTCGGTGGCAAGGACCCCGAGCAGTACGCCGACGAGGCCGAACGACGCTGGGGCGGCACCGGGGAGTACGCCGAGTCGCAGCGCCGCGCCGCCCGCTACACCAAGGACGACTGGCGGCGCATCAAGGCCGAGGTCGACGGATGGGAGGAGCGTTACGCCGCCCTGATGACGGCCGGCGGGCCGCCGGCCGGGGACGGCGCCATGGACCTGGCGGAGGAACACCGCCGGCACATCGACACCTGGTACTTCGAGTGCTCCTACGAGATGCACCGGTGCCTCGCGCAGATGTACGTCGCCGACGAGCGCTTCAAGGCGTACTACGACTCCATGCGACCGGGCCTCGCCGAACACCTCAAGGAGGCCATCCTGGCGAACGCCGCCCGCCACACCGCGTAGCGCCCCCTTCGGGCCCTCACAGCTTTGTGCCAGTCGTCGCACAGGGCATCCTGGAGACACCGGTGGAACCTGGGGCGGCCACATCTCGTTGATAGCTTTGTGCGGCCGCACCAGGACGCCGTGATCGACTTCACCCCTTCAGGAGCCCGGACCCGTGATGACACTTGCCCTCGGCCCGAGCTGGCTGGACCCCAACTATCTGCTCGACACGTACAGCATCTGGGGTCTGCTGCTCGTCGTCTTCGCCGAGTCGGGCCTGCTCATCGGGTTCTTCCTGCCGGGTGACTCGCTGCTGTTCACCTGCGGTCTGCTGATCACGTCGGACCAGCTGGACTTCCCGCTGTGGGGTGCGATCGCCCTGATCTGCCTCGCCGCGGTCCTCGGCGACCAGGCGGGCTACATGTTCGGCAAGAAGGTCGGCCCGTCCCTCTTCAACCGCCCCGACTCGCGCCTGTTCAAGCAGGAGAACGTCACCAAGGCGCACGAGTTCTTCGAGAAGTACGGCCCCAAGTCGCTGGTCCTGGCCCGCTTCGTGCCCATCGTCCGCACGTTCACGCCGATCGTCGCCGGTGTCAGCGGCATGCGGTACCGCTCGTTCCTGACCTTCAACGTCATCGGCGGTGTCCTGTGGGGCGCGGGCGTGACCCTGCTCGGCTCCTGGCTGGGCAAGATCGAGTTCGTGAACAAGAACATCGAGGCGATCCTCATCCTGATCGTCCTCGTCTCGGTGGTCCCGATCGCCATCGAGTTCCTGCGCGCCCGCTCCAAGGCCAAGAACGCCCCGCCCGCCGAACAGCACCAGCCGCCCCAGCAGCCCCCCGCCATGGACGACGCGACAACCCGGCTGCGCCGCATAGAGCCGGCGTACGAGGAGCAGTCCTACGGGCAGCAGCAGCCGTACGGCCGGCAGCAGGCCTACGGCTCCCACGGGAACCACGACCAGTACTCCGAGCAGGACGACCAGCAGCCGTACCCCCAGCAGTACGACCAGCAGTACCCCCAGCAGTACGACCAGCAGCAGTACGACCAGCAGCAGTACGACCCGCGGCAATACGGTCAGCAGCAGTACCCGCAGGACCACAACCAGGGCAACTACCGCCAGTAGCCCCTCAGAATCCCCTGGTCCGTTTGGCCGCGCGGCGCCCCTCCGCGGAGCCGAACCGCAGGAACAGCCGCGAGATCTCCGCCCCGAGGTTCACCCCGATCGCGATGGCCATGGCGAGCGACGCCGCCTTGGCCAGCGACACCAGGCCCTTGTCCACGTGGTTCTGCGCCATCGACAGCAGCCCGAAGTAGGTGGCCGACCCCGGCAGCAGCGGACCGATCGCCGCGGTCGTGTACGGCAGGGCGGAGGCGAACCGGTAGCGGGAGAGCAACTGCCCGAACAGGCCCACCAGGCCCGCCGCCACGGCCGTGGAGGCCACCGGCGAGATATCGCCCGCGTAGTGCATCGCCCCGTACACCGACCACGCGACACCGCCGTTGAGGGTGACCGCCAGCACGGTGGACCGTTCCTGCTGGAGCAGTACGGCGAAGGTCAGCGACAGCAGCATCGACGCGGTGATCTGCAGCACCGGACGCCCGGCCATGTTCACCGCCGCGTCCGGATCGAGTTCGGCACCCACCTTCACGCCGAAGTAGAGCACCACCAGCACGCCGGTGACGATGCCGACGAAGAAGTACATGACCTCCAGCAGGCGTGCGGAGGCGGTGATGTAGAAGCCGGTCAGCCCGTCCTGCACGCCCGCCACCAGCGCCCGCCCCGGCAGCAGCGCGAACAGCCCACCGGTGATGACCGCGGAGGCCACCACGTCGACGTGGGTCACCGTGAGCGCCACCCCGATCGCCGCGGGCGGCATCGCGGCCACCGTGAACTGGTAGAACTCCGGCAGCCCGCGACCGGCGCACAGCCACGCCAGCCGGTCGCCGAGCATCGCGCCCACCGCGGCCGCCACGAACACGAGCGGTCCACCGCCGACCAGCAGGGAGGCCGCGCCCGCCAGCAGCCCCGCGGCCGCGGTCAGCGCCCAGCCCGGGTACGGGTGCCGGTTCCGGCGGATCTCGGCGAGGCGCCGGTAGGCCTCCTCCAGCGAGATGTGGGTCTCCGGGTCCGACAGGTCGTCCACCAGCCGGAAGACGGCCGACAGACGCGTGTAGTCGGTGCCCCGGCGCCGCACCGTCCGGGAGGCCGTCACCGGGTCGTCCACCAGGGAGGGCTGGTGCGAGATGGACAGCAGGGTGAAGGTGACGTTCGGCTCGCACCGGTCCAGCCCGTAGGAGCGGCACACCGCGAACATCGCGGCCTCCACGTCCTCGGCGTTCTCACCGCCCGCGAGCAGCAGTTCGCCGATACGCAGGGTCAGGTCCAGCACGCGCGGAACGGCCGGACCCTCCTCCTCCGGCTTCTGCACCGGCTCCGGCGCGGGCCGCTCCGCGACCGGCATCCGCAGCATGGCGCGCATCCGGTCCTGCCAGGGCGCGTCCTTCACCAGGCTGACCGTCGGTATCCCGGTCGGCGGGGTGAAGGCGGGCGGGGCCTGGGCGGCGCTGTAGGTGCGGGGCGTGCTGAACGCCGAACCCTCCGGCTCGGGACTCGGCGGCTGCGGCGCGCCCAGCCCCCGGGGCACCGCGAACTCGGACGTCGTCTCGGACTCGCCGCCCGCTCTGGGTACGGCGAGCCCCGCCGGAACGGCGAACTCGGATGTGATCTCCGGGTCGTACGAGCTCCTCGCCTCGTCCGACCGGGGTTTGTGGTCCTCCGCCTCCGTCACTCCCCAACGCTCCCTGAACGACACCTTCCGTACGCCTCAGTATGCGTACGAGCATACGAACGGGCCGCGCCACCCCAGCAGGGTGCCGCGGCCCGCGCGTATCAAACCCGCAGGTCGGTCAGTGACCGCCCTGCTCCTTGAAGCGCTTGTACGACCGCTCGATCTCGGTCTCGGCGTCCGTGCGGCCCACCCAGTTGGCGCCCTCGACCGACTTGCCGGGCTCCAGGTCCTTGTACACCTCGAAGAAGTGCTGGATCTCCAGGCGGTCGAACTCCGACACGTGGTGGATGTCGCGCAGGTGCTCCACCCGCGGGTCGGTGGCCGGAACGCACAGCAGCTTGTCGTCGCCGCCCGCCTCGTCCGTCATCCGGAACATGCCGATCGCACGGCACCGGATCAGGCAGCCCGGGAAGGTCGGCTCGTCCAGGATGACCAGCGCGTCCAGCGGGTCGCCGTCCTCGCCGAGGGTGTTCTCGACGAAGCCGTAGTCGGTCGGGTAGGCGGTCGAGGTGAAGAGACGACGGTCCAGGCGGATCCGACCGGTCTCGTGGTCCACCTCGTACTTGTTCCGTGAACCCTTCGGGATCTCGATCGTGACGTCGAACTCCACCGGTCGCTCCTCCATGATCAGCACATAGTTCTGGTGGTTAAGTGTCCCTCACGCAGGTGTGTGATCGCGAAAGGGGCTGGTGGTCGTGCCCGAGCTGAGGCCTTGGCGTGCCGCGAGACCGCACGTGGTGCGGATCGCGGGTGCCGTGCGACCGCGACTGGCACGAGCCGTGACGGCCGCGAAACCGCAGGTCGCGCGGGTGACGCGGGCCGTGGGACCACGACTGGCACGGATCACGCCGCCCACGTCCCTCACGCGGTTCCCGGCGCTCTCCCGGCCGGCGGCCCGGAGAACCTGGCAGTACACCGCGGGCGCCGCCACCGCCGGACTGGCACTGGCCGCCGGTGTGGTGACCGCCGCGGGTCCCTGGGACGCCAACGGTCAGCGTACGGCCGAGCGGGAGCGGGCCGCCGCCCAGGAGCGGGCAGGTGGCACAGATCACGACGGCGGCTCCGGCACACGGGCCGGAGGCCCCCGGCCCGCCCCGAGCGCCGCGTCCGTCCTGGCCGGTCTCGGCGGCACCGCGACGACCGTGCGGTCGGCGCCCGCCGCGAAGGCCGTCGCGGACCTCCTGGACCCCCTGCTGGACTCCTCGGCGCTCGGCCGGGCCCACGCGGCGGCGGTCGTCGACGTGGCCACCGGCAGACGCCTGTACGACGCCGGCGCGGACAAGGCCCTGACCCCCGCCTCCACCACCAAGATCGCCACGGCCGTCGCCGCGCTGTCCGCCCTGGGCGCCGACCACCGCCTCACCACCCGCGCCGCGCTCGAACCGGACACCGGGGAACTCGTCCTGGTCGGCGGCGGCGACCCGACCCTCACCGCCCACAAGGAATCCGGGGGCTGGGCGAGCCTGCGCGCGCTGGCCCGCGACACCGCCGCCGCGCTGAAGAAGCGGGGCGTCCACCAGGTCACCCTCTCCTACGACACCACCCTTTACGCGGGCCCCGCGCTGCACCCCATCGGGGTCAACGACAACCTCGCCCCCGTCAGCGCCCTGATGGCCGACGAGGGCCGCACCGACGACTCCACCGCCGGGCCGGTGACCCGGGTGACCGACCCGGCGGCGGCCGCGGCGGACGCGTTCGCCGGGTTCCTGGCGGACGACGGCATCAGGACGACGTCCCCCGGCCCCTCCAAGGCCACCAGCCGCGCGGCCACCCTGGCCACCGTCTCCTCGCCGCCGCTGTCCGACCTGGTCGAACGCATGCTGACCAACAGCGACAACGACATCGCCGAGGCCCTGGCCCGCCAGACGGCCCTCGCGACCGGCAGGCGCCCGAGCTTCGACGGCGGGGCCGCGGCGATCGCCGCCCGGCTGGGCAAGCTGGGCCTGCCGGTCGCCGGCGCGGACTTCCACGACGGCAGCGGCCTGAATCGCGACGACCGGACGACGGCGGACCTGCTGACCGCCCTGCTCGTCAAGGCCGGCTCCCCCTCCCACCCCGAACTGCGCCCCGTCCTCACCGGCCTCCCGATCGCCGGCTTCACCGGCACCCTGGCCGACCGCTACAGCGACGGCGCGGCCGGCGTCGTCCGCGCCAAGACCGGCACGCTGACCGGCGTCA
Source organism: Streptomyces sp. NPDC004542 (assembly GCF_040610035.1). Classification (NCBI taxonomy): domain Bacteria; kingdom Bacillati; phylum Actinomycetota; class Actinomycetes; order Kitasatosporales; family Streptomycetaceae; genus Streptomyces; species Streptomyces sp. NPDC004542. Next base: position 61,507 of record NZ_JBEXLP010000027.1, on the reverse strand, counting down.
ACACCCTCGCCGGCACGGTCGTCGACCGCGACGGCCGGCTCCTGGCCTTCGCCTTCCTGGCCTCCGACACCACGGACCCGGCCCAGGCCCAGGCAGCCCTGGACCGCACGGCCACCGCACTGGCGGGCTGCGGCTGCGACTGACTCCCGCCGGTGGGCAGAGGGCGTCCCGCGTCCGCGGGGCACCCGGGCGTCGCGGGCCGGGCCGGCCGTAACCGGGCCACCACGGCGGGCGCGGCGCTCAGGGCGTGGCCGGCGCACGCCGTGGCGGCGCACGCCGTGGCGGCGCACGCCGTGGCGGCGCCGGTCCGCTGAGATGCCGTCCGGGCACGGCTTCCCGCGGCCCCGCCGAGCCGTACGCCCTGCCCCAAGCGGCAGCGCTCACGTACGGTTGACACATGACGAGCATCGGTGCCTCTTCAGGGATGGTCGACTGGAACCTCGCGGTGGCGACCGCGACCCGGCTCGTGAGGCCGGGACCAGAGGTCAGCCGCGACGAGGCCCGGGCCGTCGTCGCCGAGCTGCGCCGCCACGCCAAGGCCTCGGAGGGACACGTCCGGGGCTTCACCCGTATGGACGCCGAGGACGCCCACGACACCCCCGTCCTGGTCGTCGACCGGCCCGGCTGGGTCCGGGCGAACGTCGCCGGGTTCCGGGAGATCCTCAAGCCGCTGCTGGAGAAGATGCAGGAGCGGCGCGGCGGCAGCCCCGGCGGCGCGGTCCTCGGCGCGGTCGGCGGCAAGGTGACCGGCGTGGAACTCGGCATGCTGCTGTCCTTCCTGTCCTCCCGCGTCCTCGGCCAGTACGAGACCTTCGCCCCGGCCGGCCGGGAACTGCCGGCCGGCGGCCCCTCCGGTTCACCGAACGGCGGCGGCCGGCTGCTGCTGGTCGCGCCGAACATCGTCCACGTGGAGCGCGAACTCGACGTGGACCCCCGCGACTTCCGCCTGTGGGTCTGCCTGCACGAGGAGACGCACCGCACCCAGTTCACCGCCGTGCCCTGGCTGCGCGACCACCTCGAGGGCGAGATCCAGTCTTTCCTGGCGGAGACGGACGTCGACCCGATGACCGTCCTGGAGCGCGTCCGGGAGGCCGCGCAGTCGCTCGCCGGCGGACGCCCCGAGGGGGAGGAGGACGACGGCGGACGGTCCCTCGTGGAACTGGTGCAGACCCCGGCCCAGCGCGAGATCCTCGGCCGCCTCACCGCCGTGATGTCGCTGCTGGAAGGCCACGCCGACTTCGTGATGGACGGGGTCGGCCCGCAGGTCGTACCGAGCGTCGCGGAGATCCGCGAGAAGTTCCAGCAGCGCCGCGCCAAGGGCGCCTCCCGCCTCGACGTGGCACTGCGCAAGCTGTTGGGCCTGGACGCCAAACTGAAGCAGTACCGGGACGGCGAACGCTTCGTGCGGGCCGTCGTCGACCAGGTCGGCATGGACGGCTTCAACCGGGTGTGGACCTCCCCCAACACCCTGCCCACCAAGTCGGAGATCGCCAAACCGGCGGACTGGGTCACGCGGGTGCACCGCAAGGCCGAGTCGTGAACAGCGCGCGGACGTCGTGAAAAGAATCCGGCCGACGGCAGGAGAACGCCCCTCCAATCACCCGTCCGAGGGACCGTGAGCGAAGGGTAGGCGTGCAATGCTCGGGGAACGGCCCGCTTCTGTCACCATCTACACACTCTGAGTGACCGGACTCGGGCTCACCCCCCGAAAACTTCATGAAGGGAACCGGACATGGGTCCCCATCCTGCGGTCGCGGCGATACGCCTGGCGGTCCGCCGCGTCCTCCACGACATCCTCAACGACGCCCTCAGTGACGTCCCCGTCGTCCCCGTCGTCCCCGCCGTCCCGGTCGTCCCGGTCGCCCCCGACGGCCACCAGGCCTCGGGCCCGGCACCGGGCGGGGCAGCCGAGCGTCCCCCCTCCCCGCTCGTGCTCGTCGCCTGCTCCGGCGGCGCCGACTCCATGGCCCTCGCCTCCGCCCTCGCCTTCGAGGCCCGCAAGCTCGGCGTCCGCGCCGGCGGCGTCACCGTGGACCACGGCCTCCAGCCCGGATCCGACCTGCGTGCCCAGGAGGTCGTCCTCAGACTGCGCGAGCTCGGCCTCGACCCGGTGGAGTCCACCGCCGTCACCGTCGGCCGCGAGGGCGGGCCCGAGGCCGCCGCCCGGGACGCCCGTTACGCCGCCCTCGACGCCGCCGCCGAACGCCACGGCGCCACCGCGATCCTGCTCGGGCACACCCGCGACGACCAGGCCGAAACCGTCCTGCTCGGCCTCGCCCGCGGCTCCGGCATCCGCTCCCTGTCCGGGATGGCCGCGGTCTCGGGGGCCGGCGGCCGTTACCGGCGGCCCTTCCTCCAGCTCGACCGGCAGACCGCCCGCAAGGCCTGCATGGTCCAGTCGCTGCCCGTTTGGGACGATCCTCACAACGCGGATCCCGCGTACACCCGCTCCCGGCTCCGCCACGAAGGTCTGCCCGCCCTGGAGAAGGCGCTCGGCAAGGGCGTCGTCGAGGCCCTCGCCCGCACCGCCCAGCTCTCCCGCGACGACGCCGACGCCCTCGACGCCTGGGCCCGCCGGGCCGAGCCCACGGTCCGCGACGCCGCAGGTCTGCTGGAGTGCGCCAAGCTGTACGCCCTCCCGCCCGCCGTGCGCCGCCGCATCCTGCGCCGCGCCGCCATCGAGGCCGGCGCCCCGGCCGGATCGCTGTTCGCCCGCCACATCGAGGAAGTCGACCGGCTGATCACCGGCTGGAGAGGCCAGGGGGCCATCAATCTCCCGGGCAAAGTCGTCGTCCGGCGGCAGGGTGGCAGACTGGTGGTTCGGCAGGGCTGAATCCCGTACCTCCCGGAGCAACCGTCCGGCGGTCCCGGACAGCCGGAGGCCGTAAGTGCGGGACGACCGAAAGTGATGCGGGTGGACGCGAACGACATGGGTGCCGACCTCAAGCAGGTGCTCATCACCAAGGAAGAGATCGACGCGAAGCTGGCCGAGCTGGCCGCGAAGATCGACGCTGAGTACGAGGGCAGGGACCTGCTGATCGTCGGCGTGCTGAAGGGCGCCGTCATGGTCATGGCGGACCTCGCCCGGGCGCTGTCCACCCCCGTCACGATGGACTGGATGGCCGTGTCGTCGTACGGCGCGGGCACCCAGTCCTCCGGAGTCGTGCGGATCCTCAAGGATCTCGACACCGACATCAAGGGCAAGCACGTCCTGATCGTCGAGGACATCATCGACTCCGGCCTGACGCTGTCCTGGCTGCTGTCCAACCTCGGTTCGCGCGAGCCCGAGTCGCTCAAGGTGTGCACGCTGCTGCGCAAGCCGGACGCGGCCAAGGTCGCCATCGACGTGGAGTGGGTCGGCTTCGACATCCCCAACGAGTTCGTCGTGGGCTACGGCCTCGACTACGCCGAGAAGTACCGGAACCTCCCGTTCGTCGGTACGCTCGCCCCCCACGTCTACGGCGGCTGAGCCTCACGGGGCCCAAGCACGTAAGACGATCGGGAACCCCAGCGGGTTTCTTACCGTTGGAGCATGCAGAGACGGACAACGAGCCGTCCGAGCACCTTCAGACGGCTTCGGGCAACCAAGCTGGGGTACCGTCAGAAGAACTGTCTTATCAAACTCACTATGGCAGGAGGGACGGGGCGACACCGCTCCGTATGGATGGACGTGAAGCGATACTTCCGTGGGCCGGTCATGTGGATCGTGCTGGCCGTCCTTGCCGTGGTCGTGTTGATGCAGGTCGTCGGCTCGTCCGGCGGCTACAAGACGGTGGACACCGGCCAGGTCGTGGCGGCGATCAATGAGAACAAGGTCGAGTCGGCCAAGCTCACCACCGGCGACGAGCAGACCGTCAAGGTCACGCTCAAGGACGGTGTGAAGGTCGACGGCAGCTCGAAGATCCAGGCGAGCTACATCGGCGACCAGGGCGTGGCCATCGCCAGCACGCTGCAGAACAAGTACCAGGACAAGCAGATCCCGGACGGCTACACGGTGGCGCCGTCCAAGCAGAACCCCTTCCTCGGTGTCCTGCTCTCCCTGCTCCCCTTCGTCCTCATCGTGGTCGTCTTCCTGTTCCTGATGAACCAGATGCAGGGCGGCGGCTCCCGGGTCATGAACTTCGGCAAGTCCAAGGCGAAGCTCATCACCAAGGACACCCCGAAGACGACGTTCACGGACGTCGCGGGCGCGGACGAGGCCGTCGAGGAGCTCCAGGAGATCAAGGAGTTCCTTCAGGAACCGGCCAAGTTCCAGGCCGTCGGCGCCAAGATCCCCAAGGGCGTGCTGCTGTACGGCCCGCCCGGCACCGGCAAGACCCTGCTCGCGCGCGCCGTCGCCGGCGAGGCGGGCGTGCCCTTCTACTCGATCTCCGGTTCCGACTTCGTCGAGATGTTCGTCGGTGTCGGTGCCTCCCGGGTGCGTGACCTGTTCGAGCAGGCCAAGGCGAACGCCCCGGCGATCGTCTTCGTCGACGAGATCGACGCGGTCGGCCGCCACCGCGGCGCCGGCCTGGGCGGCGGTCACGACGAGCGCGAGCAGACGCTGAACCAGCTGCTCGTCGAGATGGACGGCTTCGACGTCAAGGGCGGTGTGATCCTCATCGCCGCCACGAACCGCCCCGACATCCTCGACCCCGCCCTCCTGCGCCCCGGCCGCTTCGACCGCCAGATCGCGGTCGACCGTCCGGACATGCAGGGCCGTCTGGAGATCCTCAAGGTCCACCAGAAGGGCAAGCCGGTCGCCCCGGACGTCGACCTGGCCGCGGTCGCCCGCCGCACGCCGGGCTTCACCGGCGCCGACCTGTCGAACGTGCTGAACGAGGCGGCCCTGCTCACGGCCCGCAGCGACCAGAAGCTCATCGACAACAAGATGCTGGACGAGGCGATCGACCGCGTGGTCGCGGGCCCGCAGAAGCGGACCCGGATCATGTCGGACAAGGAGAAGAAGATCACCGCGTACCACGAGGGCGGTCACGCCCTGGTCGCGGCGGCCTCCCCCAACTCCGACCCGGTGCACAAGATCACCATCCTGTCGAGAGGCCGTGCCCTCGGCTACACGATGGTGCTCCCGGACGAGGACAAGTACTCGACCACGCGCAACGAGATGCTGGACCAGCTGGCGTACATGCTGGGCGGCCGCGCGGCCGAGGAGCTCGTCTTCCACGACCCGACCACGGGCGCGGCGAACGACATCGAGAAGGCCACCGCCACCGCCCGCGCGATGGTCACCCAGTACGGCATGACCGAGCGCCTGGGTGCCATCAAGTTCGGTGGCGACAACACCGAGCCGTTCCTCGGCCGTGAGATGGCTCACCAGCGCGACTACTCGGAAGAGGTCGCCGCGCTGGTGGACGAGGAAGTCAAGAAGCTCATCGAGAACGCGCACAACGAGGCCTGGGAGATCCTGGTCGAGAACCGCGACGTCCTCGACAACCTGGTGCTCCAGCTGCTGGAGAAGGAGACCCTGGGCAAGGAGGAGATCGCCGAGATCTTCGCCCCGATCCACAAGCGCCCGCCGCGGCCCGCGTGGACCGGCTCCTCCCGCCGTACGCCGTCCACCCGCCCGCCGGTGCTCTCCCCCAAGGAGCTCGCGCTGACCAACGGTGCGAACGGCGCGACCCCGGCGATCAGCACGGCGAAGTCCACGGCGGCGGAGCCCGCCCCGGCGGCCGAGCCGGCCGCGGAGGACCGTCCCGAGAGCTGACCCCCGGACCGGAATGATTGCCACGCCCCCCAGGTTCTAGCCTGGGGGGTGCGGCGTTTCACCTGCCGCCGAGTGACGAAGGAACGAGGCTTCACCATGACCGACCCCGTGACGCTGGACAGCGACGGCACGATCGGCGAGTTCGACGAGAAGCGCGCCGAGAACGCCGTCCGCGAACTGCTGATCGCGGTCGGCGAGGACCCGGACCGCGAGGGACTCAGGGAGACCCCGGCGCGGGTGGCGCGGGCCTACCGGGAGATCTTCGCGGGGCTGTGGCAGAAGCCCGAGGACGTGCTGACCACGACGTTCGACCTCGGACACGACGAGATGGTGCTCGTGAAGGACATCGAGGTCCTGAGCAGCTGTGAACATCACCTCGTGCCGTTCGTCGGGGTCGCCCACGTGGGGTACATCCCGTCCGCCGACGGCAAGATCACGGGCCTTTCCAAGCTGGCCCGGCTCGTGGACGTCTACGCCCGCCGCCCGCAGGTGCAGGAACGACTCACCACGCAGATCGCCGACTCCCTCATGGCGATCCTGGAGCCCCGGGGCGTGATCGTCGTCGTCGAGTGCGAGCACATGTGCATGTCGATGCGCGGTGTCCGCAAGCCCGGGGCGAAGACCATCACCTCAGCGGTGCGCGGGCAGCTCCGCGACCCGGCGACGCGCAACGAGGCGATGAGCCTGATCATGGCGCGTTAGGCCCTGTCGGCCTGGTCCGTCCGGTCAGGCCACCGGTTCCGCCCCCGGATGGTTCTCGTCGTCGTCCTCGGGGAGCTTGCAGACGCGCTCCAGGTACAGGGCGGCCGCTATGACGGCGATGCCGGCCAGGACCGAGAAGGCCGCGTAGACGGCCTGGTCGCGGCGGGCGGGGAAGTCGAGGAGTTCCAGGAGGAAGACGCCCGTGCCGCCGTACATGCCGGCGACCAGGGCGGCGACCAGGGCACTGGCCTGGCCGAAGACGACCGCCCGGGCGGCCATCAGGGGGTCGACGCCCTTGGCCTCCGGGCGGCGTTCGCGCTGGGCCTTGAGGCGGGCGCGCAGGGAGAACGCCGTGGACAGCAGGACCACGGCGATCAGTGCGAGGACGATCGGGGCGGCCAGCGGAACGCTGGGCAGCGTCCCGATCGAGTTCCACAGGCGGGCCCCCGCCCAGGACAGGACGCCGGCCACGACGAACACGCCGGCCAGCACCCTGATGCGCAGCTCTCTCACGATGTCCCTTCAGCTCCCCCGGACCGTGGTCGTGGCGGCCCACGCCGCGGTGCCCGTGTGCCGGTCGTCCCTGACCCTAACGACTACTCGGGCAGTCGGAGTTCCACGTCCCCCCGGGCCGCGACGCCGTCCCGGGTGACCGTGCCGAGGAGGTCGGCGACCGCGCCGCGGCCGGGCAGCCGGGCGCCGGGGTCCACGTCGTGCCAGGGCGCCAGGACGAAGGCGCGCTCGTGGGCGCGCGGGTGGGGCAGGGTGAGGTGCGGGTCGTCGGAGGTGACGTCGGCGTACGCGACGATGTCGACGTCGAGGGTGCGCGGCCCCCAGTGCTCCTCCCGTACCCGGTTGAAGGCCTCCTCGACGGCGTGCGCGCGCTCCAGCAGCGAGGACGGGGGGAGGGTGGTCTTCAGGACCACGACCGCGTTGAAGTACGACGGCTGGCTGTCGGGCTCCACGCCCCACGGCTCCGTCTCGTACACGGGGGAGACCGCCTTGACGCGGACGCCGGGGGTGTCCTCGAGCGCGTCGACGGCGCCCTGAAGGATCTCCAGGCGGTTGCCGAGGTTCGAGCCGAGGGAGAGCACGGCGCGCTTCGGGTTCTGCAGGGTGGTGTCGGCGGCGTCGACCTGTGCCACGACGGAGGCGGGCACCGGCTGTACGGTCGGGTCGGTGGGACCCTGCGTGAAGGATGCGGTCATACTCGGCTCCGGGTGATGGTGACGGTCACGTCGTCGAAGGGGACGGTGATGGGGGCGTCCGGCTTGTGGACGCGGACCTCGACCTCCTGGAGCCCTTCGTGCCTCAGGCAGGCCTGGGCGATGCGCTCGGCGAGCGTCTCTATGAGGTTCACCGGTTCGCCCTCGACCACGGCCACGACCTCCTCGGCCACGATGCCGTAGTGCACGGTCTTCGACAGGTCGTCGTCGGCGGCGGCCGGCCGGGTGTCCAGTCCCAGTACGAGGTCCACGACGAAGGTCTGGCCCTTCTCGCGCTCCTCGGGGAACACACCGTGGTGCCCGCGGGCCTTGAGGCCGCGCAACGCGACACGATCCACGCGAATCACTCCTGCAGTCGTCGGACTGTACCTGTCCGGGGATACCCCGGATCCCAGCTGTTCCGTACCGTGTGCGGGCGGCACACCGGCCTCGGACGAATCTACCCGCGGGCGCGGACAGACCCGGGCCGCGGGGGCGTGGGCCGGCGAGGGGACCGGGAGGGTTCATCGCGCGTTTGTCCAGCGGACCCGGCGGCTACGGGCTGGTAGCCGCACCTACCCGCGAGTTCGTGATTCCCACCACCTTTTGGTCCCTGCGGGCCGCCTGCCCACTCAGGCGGGTGTGTCGTCGTCCTCGTCCTCGTCGGTTTCGGCCAGCACGGGGGAGGCGTGGTGGGACCAGAGCTTCCAGCCGGCGGTCGTGCGGCGGAAGACGTTGGTGGCGACGACGAGCTGGCCGACGAGGGGGCCGAGCTCCTCGCCGCCCTCCGGCGCGGGGCCGCCGCTGAGGATGTTCTCCGTGCAGGTCACGAGGGCGGTGTCACCGGTGACGGAGACGTGCACGTCGGTGAGGAAGAACTGGATGTACTCGGTGTTCGCCATGATCAGCGCGTACGACCTGAGGACCTCGCCGCGGCCGGTGAGCACCGGCCAGCCGGGATGCACGCAGGAGATCACCCCGGCGTCCGCCGGGTCGTGGTACGTCTCGTCGACGCCCAGGTCGGACGGGGTGAGCCAGAGCGCCGACAGCTCTTCGAAGTCGCCGCGTTCCATGGCCTCGTAGAAGGCCGTGTTGGCCAGCTCGACCTGCTCGACGTCGGTGTGCGGTGCGCTCACCGAGCCCCCTCCACCGCCCGCGCCACCCGGACCGCGTCGGCCGTGGCGCGTACCTCGTGGACCCGGACCGCCCAGGCGCCGGCCTCGGCGGCGAGGGCGGAGACGGCGGCGGTGGCGGCGTCGCGCTCCCGGGCGGGCGGCGGGGAGCCCTCGGGGCCGGCCAGGACCCGGCCGAGGAAACGTTTGCGGGAGGCGGCGACCAGCAGGGGGCGGCCCAGGGCGCGCAGCCGGCCGAGGTGGGCGAGGAGGGCGAGGTCGTGGTCGGCCTCCTTGGAGAAGCCGAGTCCGGGGTCGACGACGATCCGGTCGGGGGCGATGCCGCCCGCCAGGACGGCCTCCACGCGCGCGTACAGCTCGTCGACGACCTCGGTCACGACGTCCTCGTACACGCCCTTGACGTTGCCGCCGTGCAGGAAGCCCCGCCAGTGCATGACGACGAAGGGGGCGCCCGCCTCCGCCACCACCGGGATCATGGCGGGGTCGGCGAGACCGCCGCTGACGTCGTTGACGAGTGCGGCGCCCGCGGCGAGGGCCTGCGCGGCGACCGAGGCGCGCAGGGTGTCGACGGAGACGACGACGCCCTCGGAGGCGAGGCCGCGGACGACGGGGACGACGCGCCGCAGCTCCTCGTCCTCGTCGACGCGGGTGGCGCCGGGCCGGGTGGACTCGCCGCCGACGTCCACCAGGTCGGCTCCCTCGGCGACCAGCTCGAGCCCGTGCTTGACGGCGGCCGTGGTGTCGAAGAAGCGGCCGCCGTCGGAGAAGGAGTCGGGGGTCACGTTCACGACGCCCATGACCGCGCAGCGGTCCCACGCCGGAAGGCCCGCCACTGTGCCGCGCCCGCTCTGGTTGCTCATACGTTCAGCCTAGGCCCAGGACCGGGACGGCCACGTGTGCGGCCCGGTCGGAGGCGGCCCGGGCCGGGCGGGGTCATGCCGCCCGCACGTCGCGTTCGGCGAGGCCGTGGGAGCACGGGCGGGCGGCGGCGGTGCGGCGGCGCAGGAAGCGCGGCAGCGGCAGCGCCAGATTGACGAAGCCCTCCGCCTGCATGGCGGCGAAGCCGATGCGGGGCAGGTCGCCGGAGGCCCGGTAGACCACGAAACGCGGCTCCCAGCGTGGCTGGAACTTGGCGTTGAACTTGTACAGGGACTCGATCTGGAACCAGCGCGAGAGGAACACCAGCAGTCCGCGCCAGGCGCGCAGCACCGGACCCGCGCCGATCTTCTCCCCGCGCGCGAGGGCCGAACGGAACATCGCGAAGTTCAGCGACACCCGCGTGATGCCGAACCTGGGAGCCGCCTGGAGCGCGGCGACGATCAGCAGTTCGTTCATGCCCGGGTCGGCCGAGCGGTCACGCCGCATCAGGTCCAGGGAGGCGCCGTCGGTGCCCCAGGGCACGAAGTGCAGGATCGCCTTCAGGTCGCCGTACTCGCCGGGCTGGTCGTCAGCCTTGTGCGCGGTGGCGATCAGGCAGTCGCCGTCGGCGGGGTCGCCGACGCGGCCGAGCGCCATGGAGAAGCCGCGCTCGGTGTCGGTGCCCCGCCAGTCCTCCGCCGCGCGCCGGATCCGGTCGAGTTCGGCCTCGCCGAGGTCACGGACACGCCGTACCCGCGTTTCGTAGCCGGCCCGCTCGATGCGCTTGACCATCTGTCGCACGTTGCGCATCGCGCGTCCGGCGAGCGAGAAATCCGCGACGTCCACCACTGCCTCGTCACCCAGTTCGAGGGCGTCCAGACCGGTCTCGCGCGTCCACACCTCGCCGCCGGTCTCCGAGCAGCCCATGACCGCGGGGGTCCAGGAGTGGGCCTTGGCCTCGTCCATGAACCGCTCGATGGCGCCGGGCCAGGCCTCGACGTCGCCGATGGGGTCACCGCTGGCGAGCATCACGCCGGACACGACCCGGTAGGTCACCGCCGCCTTGCCGCTGGGGGAGAAGACGACGGCCTTGTCGCGGCGCAGCGCGAAGTGGCCGAGGGAGTCGCGGGCGCCGTGCCCGTCCAGCAGCGCCCGCAGCCGGCTCTCGTCCTCCTCGGTGAGGCGGGCGGCCGGGTGTTCGGGACGGAAGGCCAGGTAGATGGTGGTGGCGGCGGTGATCCAGCCGAGGGCGCCCAGCGAGAAGGCGACCGTCCAGGAGGTGTTGCCCTGGTAGTCCACCGGGCCTTCGAAGCCGAACAGGCCGTACAGGACGTGGGTCAGCCGATCGGCCAGGCTCGGGTCGCCGACCATGCGGTCCGGGTGGACGCTGACGATGACGAGTCCGAGAACGAGGGAGCCGGCGCCCATGAGGACGAAGTTGGCGAGCGCGCGCCACCGGCTGCGTGGATCGGGCAGGGCCGCGAACTCGGCGCGGTGGCGCAGCAGCGGTACGAGCAGCGCCAGCGAGATCAGCGCTCCGACGACGGAGTGCCGGTACACGAACTGCGCCGCCGCGCCGGCCGGCAGCAGCGCCACCGCGGCCCGCCACGCCCGGCGCTTGCGCCGCTTGAGCCCGTGTGCGAGGAGCAGCAGCAGCACGCCCGCGCTGAGCGAGAGCGCCGCGGCGAAGGGGCCGAAGGATCCCGGCAGTATCTCCACCATGGCGTGCATACGGCTGTGACGGAAGCGCGGGAACACGCCCGCGGCGATGTCCAGGAGCCCTACGACCGCGCAGGCCCGGCCGACCAGCGCGGGGACGGCCGCGGGGCGCGGACCGCGGACCATCCGCCGCGCCCGGCTCGATCGGCTCGGAACCCCGCCCGACATTTCCCCATCTATCCTGACAGACATCGCATCCCGTAGTTCTGCGAGAGACCTTGAGTCCGGTGACCGGTTCGGGCATCCGGCGACATTGCGCCCTCTAGGACGGTGTCTCGGGGAAGGAGGTTCCTTCCTCGCCGGAAAGCCGGTCCAAAGCCCAAGGAAAGCCCGGGGCAAGCCATGGCGACGATCGCGTGGGCGAGCCGTGGGCGGAAAGCGCAGGCAGGAACAGCCCATGGGACTCACGAGCAACAAAGTGCTGGTGACGGCGGTCGCGCTGGCCGTGCTGCTGTTCGTCGGCACGGTGTGGCAGTGGCCGCGGCTCGCGCGGGGCGACTGGCGGTCCGTCAGCGGGCGGGTCGGCCTGCTCCTCGCCACCCAGGTGGCGGTCTTCGCCTCCCTGGGCATCGCCGTCAACCAGGTCTTCGGCTTCTACGCCAGTTGGGCGGACCTCTTCGGCCGGGAGACCGCCCAGGGCATCGTCGTGGACCACACGGCGGGCGGCGGCAGCGGCGGACCGCTGCAGGTGCGCACCGCGGCGCTGGTGCAAGGGGTGAGCGGGAGACGGCCGCAGACGGCCGGGCAGATCCAGAAGGTGGACGTCGTCGGCCGTACGACCCACATCCCCACACCGGCCTACGTGTATCTGCCGCCGGAGTACTTCCAGCCGCAGTACCGCACACGTACGTTCCCCGTCTCCGTCGTCCTCACCGGATATCCGGGCACCGCACAGGCGCTGGTGGACAAACTGCATTACCCGCGTACGGCGCAGGAGCTGGCCAAGAACGGGCGGATGCAGCCGATGATCCTGATCATGCTGCGGCCGACGGTGGCGCCACCGCGCGACACGGAGTGCGTGGACGTTCCGGGCGGGCCGCGGACGGAGACGTTCTTCGCCAAGGATCTGCCCGATGCCGTACTGGCCCACTACAGGGTGGGTAAAAAGCCCGGGAGCTGGGGAATCATCGGGGACTCGACGGGCGGTTACTGCGCGCTGAAGCTCGCCATGCACCACCCGGGCGTGTATGCGGCCGGGGCGGGCCTGTCCCCCTACTACAAGGCGCCGACCGACCCCACGACCGGTGATCTCTTCCATGGCGACCGCGCGCTGCGGAATCGTTCCGACCTGTGGTGGTGCCTCAAGAACCAGGCCGCGCCCGACACCTCACTGCTCGTCAGCAGCAGCAAGATCGGCGAATCCGACTACAAGGACACGCTGAAATTCATCGATCAGGTACAAGCCACGAAGCTGACCCGGATCTCCTCGATCATCCTGGAGAGCGGCGGCCACAACTTCAACACCTGGCGGCGGGAGATCCCGGCGGCACTGCAGTGGATGAGCGGGCGGCTCACGGACCGCTGAATGTGAAAACTTCGTCATGGCTGTGTTTTTACGGGGCGGGGCGCCAAGAATCGCCTACGCGCGGTAAGTTTCTGGCCATGCCACGTGGACGTCATCGCCATTCCCCACCTTTGCACAGGCTGTTGCCCCCGTCGGCGATCGCAGGCGTCTCCGTCGTCTGCGCGCTGGGCCCCTGGGTGTTCTCGGAGCAGACGGTGCTCCGCTCCCTGGCCGCGGTCGCCGCGGCGACGGCGGTCGCCGGCGCGATCGTCATGCGCCGTTGGGACATCCAGGCGGGCAAGCAGGTCGCCGACCTCTCGCGCGCGCGGGCGAGCGACGAGTGGCGGTTCGAGGAACGGGTCGCCGAACTGGAGACCGACCTCGAGGAGTCCCGCGAGGTGCGCGGGAAGCTGGAGCAGCGGCTGCGGGCCAAGCGGGCGGAACTGACGCGCCTGCGCAACGAGCACGCCGCGCTGCTGCGGCGGTACGCCACGGCGGAGACCGAGCGGGCCAGCGCGCTGGAGGGGCGGCGGCTGCTCGAGATCGAGGCCGCGGAGCCGTCTTCGCCCTCCTCGTCTTCGCCGTCGCTGTCGCGTGCGCTTCCGGCCGCGCGGGCTGCGGAGGAGGACGGGGCCGAAACCGGGATCGGGACCGAGGCCGGGGCCGACGCGTCGGCGGAGCTCTCCGCGGACACGCGGGTTCCTTCCGGGCTGTTCTCCCCCGAGGGTTCCCGGCTGTTCCTGCGGGCCGGGGTGGCGCTGGGCCGGTTCCGCACCGGTGACGAGATGCCGGAGGCCGAGGCCGTCGCCAAAGGAGAAGGCGCCCGCGAGGACGTGACGGAGAAGGCGCTCGCCCCGGAGGCCGGCCCGGAGGACGAGGCGCAGGGGCAGCCCGAGGCGGTCGACGGGCACGAGCACGCGGCCGCCACCACCACGACGGCCCCGGCCGAGCCCGGCCGGTCGGCGAGCCAGTCCACCAGCCAGTCCACGGGGCACTTCGCGGTGCCGACCGCGGTGGCCGTCGTACCGGCCGCGCCCGTGCGGCGCCCGGCGGTCGAGGGCGGGTTCGACTTCTTCGGCACGCAGAAGGACTCGCCGTCCGGTGAGCTGGACGCCGTGCAGAACGAGGACCTCGCCGACGTGGTCGGCCAGGAGGCCCTCGCCCTCCACAAGGCCGAGTCGGAGGCCCATTTCAAGCCGGCCGGCGCGGAGTCCCGCGGGGTCGGCCAGGTCATCGACCTGACGGCCCATGACGAGACGGAACACATCGACCTGCAGGGGCTGCGGAGCGCGGCCTCCTGAGCCTTGCCGACGGCGGCGGGCGGTGGGGTTCGCCCCCGCCGCCCGTACCCGTTCCCCTCCTCGTGCCTTCCAGCTGACCCGCACGGGTGGTGGGCGGGCACCGGCCCGGGGATCAGCTCATCCAGCGGTCGGGGCCCGCGTCCCTCCGGCCCGTGCGGGAGCGTTCCGCCTGGGCGTGGAGCAGCGCCGCGGCCTCGTGCGCGTCGCGCAGGCGGGCTGTGACGGTCTTGCCGGCCCCGGTGTCCACATGGACGTCGGCGAGGCGCCACAGCCGCGCCCAGGGGCCCTGGGTGAGCCTTACGCTCTGCACCTTGGCGTGCGGGACCAGGGAGAGACGGCGGCGCAGCAGCCCTTGCCGGGCGGCGAAGACCGTGTCGGTGACCGCGACGCCGTGGCCCCGCCACCACACCGGCAGGCACCACCCGGCCCGGCGCGGCGGCCGTACCGGAGCGGACGGGACCGTCACCCGGGGCAGTATCCGCGCGACGACGGACTCGGCGACCGCGCGCGGAGCGACCGGCACCAGCACCGAGCCGGAGGACCCGGCCACGTCCAGCTCCACCCGCACCCAGTCGCGCTTGCGCCACAGCAGCGGCTCGACGATCCGCACGGTCTGCACCCGCCCCGGCGGCACCGTCTCGTGCGTGCGGTCGAGCAGCCCGTGGTCGATCCGCAGCCCGTCCGGGGACTCGGCCACCGTCCAGTCGTACTCCCCGACGAACCGCCCGACGGTGTGCGCGCCCGCCGCGCCGAGGAACGGCAGCCCGGTGACGAGCACCGTCCACACGCTGTGGGTGGCGAGCCACAGCACGGGCGGTACGACGAGGGCGGCCGCCAGGGCCCCCCACGTGGCACCCGTCAGCAGCAGCGAGATCGCAAGCTTGTGCGGGGGTACGCGCATCAGCTCCCGCGCCGGCGCCTCGCCCACCTCGCGTGCCGTCTCCGGTGCGAAACCGGCCGCGCGCGCGAGCAGTTCGGCGCGCAACGCCCGGGCCTCGTCCTCACCGAGGAAGGCGAGTTCGTCCTTCTTGTCGGCCCCTACGACATCGATCCGCAGCTTGGCGACACCCGCCACGCGCGCGAGCAGCGGCCGGGTGACGTCGACGGCCTGGATCCGCTCCAGCCGGATGTGCGCGGTACGCCGGAAGACCAGCCCCGTACGGATGCGCAACTCGGCGTCGGTCACCGCGAAGTGCGTGAACCACCAGGACAGGAAGCCGTACAGGGAGGCCGCCGGGACCAGCACGGCGAGCCCGGCCAGGAGCATGGTCGTGGTCAGCCTCGTCAGCTGCTCCTGCGCCTGGTCCGGGTCGTGCGCGGCCCACCCGGCGAGCACGGCGACCGGCGCCCACGCCCGCCGGAACGGCGTCACCGGGTGCAGCCTCCGCTCGGCCACGGGCGCCGCCCGCCGTATGCCGTCGGAGGCTTCCGGCGCCGTCACAGGCCCGCCGAACGGGCCTCGCCCAGCTCGCTGAGCCGGTCGCGCAGCCGCTCCGCCTCGGCCGGGGCGAGCCCGGGGATGGCCGCGTCGGTCGCGGCGGCCGCCGTGTGCAGCTGCACGCTCGCCAGGCCGAAGTGGCGTTCCACCGGTCCGGAGGTCACCTCGACCAGCTGCATCCGCCCGTACGGCACGACGGTCTCCTCGCGCCACAGCACCCCGCGGCTGATCAGCAGGTCGTCGGCGCGCTCGGCGTAGCGCCAGGACCGCCAGTTGCGGCCGAGCAGCACCCAGCCCCACGCCGTCAGGGCCAGCGGCAGCAGCGCGAACGCGGCCCACCCCGGCCCGGCGAGCAGCCCGAGCAGCAGGCCCACGGCGAGCGCCGCCGCGCCCAGCCACAGCACCAGCAACAGCCGCCGCATCCGCAGCAGCCCCGGCGGCAGCCCCCGCCACACCGGCTCGGCCGCCGTCGCCGCGCCGCTTTCTGCGCTCCCCGTCTCCATACGGTCAGCCTACGTAGGGGAGACTGTGCCCATGACGTCCATCACTCCCGCGACCCCCGCGACCCCCGCGACGGAGACCACGGTCGGGATCGGCGGCGCCGCGGAGAGCACCGACATGGTGCTGAACATCGGGCCCCAGCACCCGTCCACGCACGGCGTGCTGCGGCTGAAGCTGGTACTGGACGGCGAGCGCATCGTGCGCGCGGAACCGGTGATCGGCTACATGCACCGCGGCGCGGAGAAGCTGTTCGAGGCGCGCGACTACCGCCAGATCATCATGCTCGCCAACCGGCACGACTGGCTGTCGGCCTTCTCCAACGAGCTGGGCGTGGTGCTCGCTGTCGAGCGGATGCTCGGCATGGAGGTCCCCGAGCGCGCGGTGTGGACGCGCACCCTGCTCGCCGAGCTGAACCGGGTGCTGAACCACCTGATGTTCCTCGGCTCCTACCCGCTGGAGCTGGGCGGCATCACCCCGGTCTTCTACGCGTTCCGGGAGCGCGAGGTGCTCCAGAACGTCATGGAGGAGGTCTCCGGCGGACGCATGCACTACATGTTCAACCGCGTCGGCGGCCTGAAGGAGGACCTGCCGGCCGGCTGGGCCGCACGCGCGCGTGGCGCCGTCGCCGCCGTCCGCTCGCGCATGGACGTCTTCGACGACCTGGTGCTCGGCAACGAGATCTTCCGAGGGCGCACCCGGGACGTGGGGGCGCTCACACCCGAGGCCGTGCACGCCTACGGCGTGAGCGGGCCCATCGCGCGCGCCTCGGGCGTCGACTTCGACCTGCGCCGCGACGAGCCGTACCTGGCGTACGGGGAACTGCAGGACGTCCTTCAGGTCGTCACCCGGCAAGAGGGCGACTGCCTGGCCCGCTTCGAGTGCCTCCTGGCGCAGACCCACAACGCGCTGGACCTGGCCGACGCCTGCCTGGACCGGCTCGTGGAGCTGCCGCCCGGTCCGATCAACCAGCGGCTGCCGAAGGTGCTGAAGGCGCCCGAGGGCCACACGTACGCGTGGACCGAGAACCCGCTCGGCATCAACGGCTACTACCTGGTCAGCAAGGGCGAGAAGACCCCGTACCGGCTGAAGCTGCGCTCGGCCTCGTACAACAACATCCAGGTGCTGACCGAACTGCTGCCGGGGACGCTGGTGGCTGACATGGTGGCGATCCTGGGCTCACTGTTCTTCGTGGTCGGGGACATCGACAAATAGGTCCGGACCGGCGAAGGGGTCCGTGACCCCGACCGGCTGGAGCAGCCACCCGAAGTCCCCGAGGCCGCCGGGCGCCGTCAGCTCGGCGGCCTCGCCGGCGCTCGCCAGGGCGCGTACGTACCCGGCCGGGTCGGTGGACGCCAGCGCGAGCGGGGGGCGTGCGCCCGTGAGGCCCAAGGCGCGCAGGGCAGCGCGCTGGGCGAGCAGGCGTGCGCCGGGGAGTGCGCCCGCCGTGGGGTGCGCCGCGCACGCGTCCAGGGCCACATGCGCGGTGATGTCGCACGACCCGTCCGGCACGGGCGCCGTCTCGCGCCCCTCCCGGAAACCGGTGAGTGTCCCGAAGGGGGGACGGCTGTCCGCGGTGTGCGCGTAGTCCACGGCGACCGCCAGCCCCCGCTCGACGCGTGCGACGGCCGACGCCCACGCGATGTCCCTGGGCAGCCCGATCTCGGCCCGCAGCCCCTCCTCGGGCGGCAGCGGCCACCACCGCGCCAGCCACTCGGCCGCCGCCCCCGACACCGGTTCCCCGAGCCGCTCGCGCCCGTCCTCCCGGACGAGCACCCGCCGGGGCACACCCGCCGGGTCCACCTCCACGACCTCCACGGGCACGTTGT
This sequence comes from Streptomyces sp. NPDC004542, assembly GCF_040610035.1. NCBI lineage: Bacteria > Bacillati > Actinomycetota > Actinomycetes > Kitasatosporales > Streptomycetaceae > Streptomyces > Streptomyces sp. NPDC004542. Next base: position 43,616 of record NZ_JBEXLP010000027.1, on the reverse strand, counting down.
CCAGCCACTCGTTGGCGAACAGCAGCCCGCACACCCCCTCCGGCGGCTCGCTCAGCCAGGCGATCCGGTCGTCGAGCCCCGCCGGGCGGCCGGCCAGCTCGACGGCGTACCCGCGCGCGCGGGCGGCCACCCGGTCCGGCAGCGCGGCCAGCACACCGGTCACCAGCTCGCCCCGCCCGGCCCCCAGGTCGACGAAGTCCAGCGTCCCCGGCCGTCCCAGCGCCTCGTCCACCCGGCACAGCAGCCGTGCCACGGCCCGTGCGAAGAGCGGCGAGGCGTGGACGGAGGTCCGGAAGTGCCCGGCCGGTCCCTCGGGCCGCCGGTAGAAGCCGCCGGGCCCGTACAGGGCCGTCTCGGTGGCCGCCCGCCAGCCCCGCCACTGCCCGGAGTTCTCATCCCTCACCGGGACAGACTAGGCGCACAGGTGATCACGTCCTCCACCTTGCGGAGTACGCCGGTCGGCGACGGATCGGCCCTTCGGTTGACCCCCGCACACTTCACGCTTCCCTACTCTGGGTTACGTGCAGCGCCTCTACGACTTCCTCCGCAGGCATCCCATGTGGGTCGACACCTTCTGGGCCGTCGTCCTGTTCGGGCTCGCCTGCGTGAGCGTGACCAGCGTCAACAGGGCGCCGGACCACCACGGATCCCGCACCGCCGGGCTGGCCGTCTCCGCCGTCCTGTGCGTGGTCGTCGCGCTGCGCCGCCGCTTTCCGGAGCCGATGCTGCTGCTGGCCGCCGCCTGCGGCCTCGCCCAGCTGATCCTGGACGTCGAGACGACCGTCGCCGACTTCGCCATGCTGGTGATCACGTACACGGTCGCCACGATGGGCGCCCGCTGGGCCTCGCGGTTCGCGCTGGGCATCAGCCTGTGCGCGGCGCCCCTGGCGCAGATGCGCTGGCCGGCCGAGCAGGACGGCGGCCTGGGCCGCATCGCGGTCGTGGTGTTCCAGACGGTGCCGTTCGCCCTCGCCTGGGTGCTCGGCGACTCCATGCGCACCCGCCGCGCCTACTTCGCGCAGTTGGAGGAGCGCGCCGCGCGCCTGGAGAAGGAGCGCGAGGCGCAGTCCAAGGTCGCGGTCGCCGCCGAACGCGCCCGGATCGCGCGCGAGCTGCACGACGTGGTCGCGCACAACGTGTCGGTGATGGTGGTGCAGGCCGACGGCGCCGCCTACGTCCTCGACTCCGCGCCCGACCAGGCGAAGAAGGCCCTGGAGACGATCTCCTCCACCGGCCGTCAGGCCCTCGCCGAGATGCGCCGCCTGCTGGGGGTGCTGCGCACCGGCGAGCACCAGGAGAGCGGCGAGTACGTCCCGCAGCCCGACGTCGAGCAGATCGACGACCTGGTCGAGCAGTGCCGCAGCTCCGGCCTGCCGGTCGACTTCAAGGTGGAGGGCACCCCGCGCCCGCTGCCCAGCGGCGTCGAACTCACCGCGTACCGGATCGTGCAGGAGGCGCTGACCAACACCCGTAAGCACGGCGGACCGGGCGCGGGCGCCAGCGTGCGGCTGGTCTACTTCGACGACGGGCTCGGCCTGCTCGTCGAGGACGACGGCAAGGGCGCCCCGCACGAGCTGTACGAGGAGGGCGGCGCCGACGGCCGGGGTCACGGCCTGATCGGCATGCGGGAGCGGGTCGGCATGGTCGGCGGCACCCTGGACGCGGGCCCGCGCCCCGGTGGAGGCTTCCGTATCAGCGCCCTGCTGCCCCTCAAACCGGCGCACTGACGCCGACGCACGCCCTTCGTTGACACCTGTCACGCCCGCGCACGACGCACATCTGCCCACGCCCCCTGCTGACGAACGGAAGAGGCCCCCCGATGACGATCCGCGTGATGCTCGTCGACGACCAGGTGCTGCTGCGCACCGGGTTCCGGATGGTGCTCGCCGCCCAGCCGGACATGGATGTCGTCGCGGAGGCGGGCGACGGCGTCGAGGCCCTCCAGGTGCTGCGCACCACCGCGGTCGACGTGATCCTGATGGACGTGCGCATGCCGAAGCTGGACGGCGTGGAGACCACCCGCCGCGTCTGCCTGGAACCCGACCCGCCGAAGGTGCTGATCCTGACCACCTTCGACCTCGACGCGTACGCGTTCTCCGGGCTCAAGGCGGGCGCCTCCGGCTTCATGCTCAAGGACGTGCCGCCCGCCGACCTGCTGGCCGCCATCCGCTCCGTGCACAGCGGCGACGCCGTCGTGGCGCCGTCCACCACCCGCCGGCTGCTGGACCGCTTCGCCCCCATGCTGCCCTCGGCCGGCAAGGAGCCGCAGCACAGGGAGCTGGAACGGCTCACCGACCGCGAGCGCGAGGTCATGGTGCTGGTCGCCCAGGGCCTGTCGAACGGCGAGATCGCCGCCCGGCTGGTGCTGTCCGAGGCGACCGTGAAGACCCACGTGGGCCGCATCCTGACCAAACTGGGACTCAGGGACCGGGTGCAGGTGGTGGTCCTGGCCTACGAGACGGGACTCGTACGGGCCCAGGGACACGGCTGACGGCGGCCGGGCGCGTCGGTAGGGTCGGCGCATGCTCCTGTGGGTCAACGGCCCCTTCGGGGGCGGAAAGACACAGACCGCGCACGAGATACGGCGGCGCCTGCCCGGCAGCGTCATCTGCGACCCCGAGCACGCCGGATTCGGCCTCCACCGCATGCTGCCGCCCGACCTCCGCGGAGACTTCCAGGACCTGGCGTCCTGGCGGCAGGGCGTCGTCGAGGTGCTCGACCTCGCCCTCACCCGGCACGAGGGCGTGGTCATCGCCCCCATGACCGTCACCGACTCCGGCCACTTCGCCGAGACCGTCGGCCGCCTGCGCGACCTCGGCCATGACGTACGGCACTTCACCCTGCTCGCCGAACGCGAGACCGTGCTGAAGCGGCTGCGGGAACGCGGCTTCGGCCATCTCCTGCGGTTCGCCGCCGGGAGGAACGCCGGGCCGGGCCGGGAGACCTGGGCGGTGAGCCGGCTCGACCACTGCCTGGAGCGGCTGCGGGAACCGGAGTTCGCCGAGCACCTGTGGACGGACCGGACCAGCGTCCCGAGGACGGCGGACCGCATCGCCGTCCTGGCCGGCCTCACCCTGCGCCCGAACCACGAAGGCGTGCTGCGGACCCGGATGCGGCAGGCGGGCGTGGGGCTGCGGCACATCCGGTTCGACTGAGAGCGCCGCCCCACGCACCCCGTGTCCTGCGGCTACCTCGCCTCCGGCAGCCGGGCCACGAAGTCCGCGACCGCCGCCTTCACGTCGGCGGCCGTCCAGTCCAGACCGGCGGCGCGGACGGAGACCTCCGTCCAGGCCAGCCCCGGCCCGCCGCGCAGCCAGCCGCCGGCGAACAGCAGTGTCCGCGTCTCCTCGGCCTGCCGCACCGCGGCCTCCGCCGGCACGTCGGGCTCGTACGGCAGCCACACCTGGAACTCGTGCGTGTGCGGCTCCTCGGGGTGCACCCGCGTCCAGGGCAGCCCGGCGTCGGCGAACCCCTCGCGCAGCGCGGCCGCCACCACGCGCGCGTGGCGCACGTACTCCGGCAGCCGGGGCAGCTCCCGCTCCAGCCCGACCAGCGCCGACAGCGCGGTGGGGAACTGCTGGAACACCGTGCCGCCGTACCGGTGGCGCCAGGTCTTCGCCTCCTCCACCAGGGTCCTCGGGCCGGCCAGCGCGGCGCCCGAGAAGCCGTCGAGGGACTTGTAGAACGACACGTAGACGCTGTCGGCGAGCTGGGCGATCTCCTCCAGGGAGCGGCCGAAGTGGACGGTGGTCTCCCACAGGCGCGCGCCGTCGAAGTGCACCACCGCGTCACGCTCCCGGGCCGCCGCCACGACCTCGGTGAGCTCCTCCCAGGTGGGCAGCACGAAACCGGCCTCCCTGAGCGGCAGCTCCAGCATCAGCGCGCCGAAGGGCTCCTCGCAGTCGCGTACCTCCGCGGCGGTGGGCAGCCGGGGCTCGTCGGTCACCCGGACCGGGCGCAGCCCGCTCACCGCGCTGAACGCGTGCCGCTCGTGCACCTCGGGGTGGGCCAGCGCGTGCAGGGCGACGGCGGGGTTGCCGGTGCGCCCCGCCCAGCAGCGCAGGGCCACCTGCTGGGCCATCGTGCCGGTCGGGAAGAACGCGGCGGCCTCGGTGCCCAGCAGCGTGGCGACCCGCTCCTCCAGGGCGGCCACGACCCCGTTGCCGTACATGTCCGCCGGCTCGTCCAGGTCGTACACCTCGGGCGCCGCCTCCAGCAGCCGTGCCAGCCGCTCCCTGACCGACGTCCGGTAGCCGCCGCGCGACAGCACCCGCCGCGACCGCCGGAACGCGGCGGTGCGCCGCTCCCGCAACCGCTCCTGCGCCGACTCCTGTCCGGCCTGCTCCCCGCTGCGCCGCGCGTCCTGCTCCGCCGTATCGCTCATGCCCCGGATCATGCCGTGCCCCGCCCTCCCCGGACACCGGATTTCCTGTCCCGCGGACCGGACGGAGGACCGTGCGGCACGACCGTGCCGTAGCCCACAGCCTGTGGACGACCGGCCGACCCCCGACCCGATCGCGTTAACATGACGAGAAATCGTCCGGTACCCAGAGCGGACTGGAACGGGAAGGCCGTCGTCGCGTGACCACAGTCCACCAGCAAGACTCCAAGGACCGCCCCGCGCGGCTCACCGTCGGTGTCGTCGGCGCCGGCCGGGTGGGTCCCGCGCTAGCCGCGTCGCTCCAGCTCGCCGGGCACCGCCCGGTCGCCGTCTCCGCCGTCTCCGACGCCTCCCGGCGGCGGGCCGAGCTGCTCCTGCCGGACGTGCCGGTCGTGCCGCCCGCCGAGGTCCTCCAGCGCGCCGACCTGGTCCTGCTGACCGTGCCGGACGACACCCTGCCGGGCCTCGTGTCCGGCCTCGCCGGGACCGGTGCCGTCCGCCCGGGGCAGCTGCTCGTGCACACTTCGGGGCGGTACGGCGCCAAGGTGCTCGACCCCGCCCTGCGCGCGGGCGCGCTGCCGCTGGCCCTGCACCCCGCGATGACCTTCACCGGCACCGCCGTCGACGTCCAGCGGCTCGCCGGCTGCTCCTTCGGCGTCACCGCGCCCGAGGAACTGCGGCTGGCCGCCGAGGCCCTCGTGATCGAGATGGGCGGCGAGCCCGAGTGGATCGCCGAGGAGAACCGCGCGCTCTACCACACCGCCCTCGCGCTGGGCGCCAACCACCTGGTCACGCTGGTCGCCCAGTCCATGGAGCTGTTGCGCACGGCCGGCGTCGAGGCCCCCGACCGGATGCTCGGCCCGCTGCTCGGCGCCGCCCTGGACAACGCCCTGCGCTCCGGCGACGCGGCACTGACCGGGCCCGTCGCGCGCGGGGACGCGGGCACCGTCGCCGCGCACGTCGCCGAACTGCGCGCGCACGCCCCGCAGACCGTCGCCGGCTATCTGGCGATGGCCCGCGCGACCGCCGACCGCGCGCTCACCCACGGACTGCTGAAGCCGGAACTGGCGCAGGATCTCCTCGGGGTGCTCGCCGACGGGGCCGCCGGGCCCGCGGCGTCCGGCGGAACCGACGGCACCGAGGGAGACGGCCGATGACCGGGAACGGAGACCTGCGATGACCACCGCCCTGCTGCGCACCGCCGACGAACTGCACGCGCGCGTGCGCCGGGGCCGCCGTGCCGTCGTGATGACCATGGGCGCCCTGCACGAGGGCCACGCCACGCTGATCCGCACCGCGCGGGAGATCGCCGGACCGGACGGCGAGGTCGTCGTCACCGTCTTCGTCAACCCGCTCCAGTTCGGCGCCGGCGAGGACCTCGACCGCTACCCGCGGACCCTCGACGCCGACCTCGAGCTCGCCGGCCGGTCCGGCGCGGACGCCGTGTTCGCGCCCACCGTGGACGAGGTCTACCCGGGCGGCGAACCCCAGGTGCGCGTCTCCGCGGGCCCGATGGGCGAGCGCCTGGAGGGCGGCTCCCGCCCCGGGCACTTCGACGGCATGCTCACGGTCGTCGCCAAGCTGCTGCACCTCACCCGCCCCGACGTCGCCCTGTACGGACAGAAGGACGCCCAGCAGCTGGCCCTGATCCGGCGCATGGTGCGGGACCTGAACTTCGGCGTGGAGATCGTCGGCGTACCGACCGTGCGGGAGGACGACGGCCTGGCCCTGTCCAGCCGCAACCGCTACCTCTCGCCCCGGGAGCGGCGCACGGCCCTCGCCCTGTCCCTGGCCCTGTTCGCGGGCCGCGACCGGCACGTCGCCCAGGAGGCGCTGCTCGCGCGGGCCCGTGAGGTGCCCGCCACGCACGCGCGTGCCGAGGCGCTCAGCGCCATAGGGGAGTCCCGCGCGGCGGCCGACGCGCACGCCGTCGCCAAAGCGGCCCCGGGCGGCCCGGCGGCCGTCCGCGCGGCGGCCCGCCAGGTCCTCGACGAGGCCTCCCGGCTCGACCCGCCGCTCGAGCTGGACTACCTCGCGCTCGTCGACCCCTCCGACTTCACCGAGATCGGCGACGACTTCACCGGCGAGGCCGTCCTCGCCGTCGCCGCCCGGGTCGGCACGACCCGGCTGATCGACAACCTCACCCTCACCTTCGGAACCCTCGGAGCCGCCTCGTGACCAGCACAGGCATAAGACTGCACGCGCCCGCCCCCGGGTGGTCCATCGCCGCGGACGTGGTCGTCGTCGGCTCCGGAGTGGCCGGCCTCACCGCGGCCCTGCGCTGCGAGGCCGCGGGCCTGACGACGGTCGTCGTCACCAAGGCCCGCCTCGACGACGGCTCCACCCGCTGGGCCCAGGGCGGCATCGCCGCGGCCCTGGGCGAGGGCGACACCCCCGAACAGCACCTCGACGACACCCTGGTGGCGGGCGCGGGCCTGTGCGACGAGGAGGCCGTACGGATCCTCGTCACCGAGGGCCCCGACGCCGTACGGCGGCTGATCTCCACCGGCGCGCACTTCGACACCGACGACGGGGGCGACATCCACCTCACCCGCGAGGGCGGCCACCACCGGCGCCGGATCGCGCACGCGGGCGGCGACGCCACCGGCGCGGAGGTCTCCCGGGCGCTGGTGGAGGCCGTGCACGCGCGCGGGGTGCGCACGATCGAGAACGCGCTCGTGCTGGACCTGCTGACCGACGCCGAGGGCCGTACGGCCGGCGTCACGCTGCACGTGATGGGCGAGGGCCAGCACGACGGCGTGGGCGCCGTGCACGCCCCCGCGGTGGTCCTCGCGACCGGCGGCATGGGCCAGGTGTTCTCCGCGACCACCAACCCGTCGGTGTCCACCGGCGACGGCGTGGCGCTGGCGCTGCGCGCCGGTGCGGAGGTCTCCGACCTGGAGTTCGTCCAGTTCCACCCGACCGTGCTGTTCCTCGGCCCGGAGGCGGAGGGGCAGCAGCCGCTCGTCTCCGAGGCGGTACGCGGCGAGGGCGCCCACCTGGTCGACGGCGACGGCGTGCGCTTCATGGTCGGGCAGCACGAGCTGGCCGAACTGGCGCCCCGGGACATCGTCGCCAAGGGCATCCTGCGGCGGATGCTGGAGCAGGGCGCCGAGCACATGTACCTCGACGCCCGGCACTTCGGGGCCGGCATGTGGGAGCACCGCTTCCCGACGATCCTGGCCGCCTGCCGCGCGAACGGCATCGACCCGGTCACCGAGCCCATCCCGATCGCCCCGGCCGCCCACTACGCCTCCGGAGGCGTGCGCACCGACTCCCGCGGCCGGACCACCGTCCCGGGCCTGTACGCGTGCGGCGAGGTGGCCTGCACCGGCGTGCACGGCGCCAACCGGCTCGCCTCCAACTCCCTCCTGGAGGGCCTGGTCTACGCCGAGCGCATCGCCGCCGACGTCGCCGCGAGCCACGCCGGCGACGGCCTCCACGCGCGCGTGCCCGCGCCCGTACCGGACCCGGAGCGGCCGGCGCACCCCCTGCTCGCCGCCGAGGCCCGCTTCGCCATCCAGCGGATCATGACCGAGGGCGCGGGCGTCCTGCGCTCGGCGCAGTCCCTCGCCCGGGCCGCCGACCAGCTCCAGCGGCTGCACTCCGAGGCCCGTGACGCCCTCGACGAGAACGGCAAGACCGCCGAGCCCGGCGTCGACACCTGGGAGGCCACCAACCTCCTGTGCGTGGCCCGCGCCCTGGTCACCGCCGCGCGGCTGCGCGAGGAGACCCGCGGCTGCCACTGGCGCGAGGACCGGGCCGAGCGCGACGACGCCACCTGGCGCCGCCACATCGTCGTACGGCTGAATCCCGACCGTTCCCTGGCCGTGCACACCACCGACACCGCAGACTTCCCCCCTACCCGGCAGCACCAGCGTCCCCAGGAGCAGTGAGTCACGTGAGCACCCCCGACCTTCCCCTCGCCCCGTCCGGCGGCTGCGGCGACGGCTGCGCCTGCGGCGCGGGCGGCGACGAGGGATACGACGACTACCTCGAGTGCGGGCTCGACCCCGCGCTCGCGCAGCTCCTCGCCGACGCCGGACTCGACCCGGTGGAGGTCGAGGACATCGCCAACGTGGCCATCCAGGAGGACCTGGCTCACGGCGTGGACGTGACCACGGTCGCGACCATCCCCGAGGACGCGGTGGCCACCGCCGACTTCACCGCGCGCGAGGCGGGCGTGGTGGCGGGCCTGCGGGTCGCCGAGGCCGTGGTCTCCGTGGTCTGCACGGACGAGTTCGAGGTCGAGCGGCACGTCGAGGACGGCGACCGGGTGGCGGCCGGGCAGAAGCTGCTGTCGGTCACCACCCGCACCCGTGACCTGCTGACCGCCGAGCGCAGCGCGCTGAACCTCCTGTGCCGCCTGTCGGGCATCGCGACCGCCACGCGCGCGTGGGCGGACGTACTGGAGGGCACCGGGGCCAAGGTGCGGGACACCCGCAAGACCACGCCGGGGCTCAGGGCGCTGGAGAAGTTCGCGGTGCGCTGCGGCGGGGGCGTCAACCACCGCATGTCACTGTCCGACGCGGCGCTGGTGAAGGACAACCACGTCGTCGCCGCGGGCGGCGTCGCGCAGGCCTTCAAGGCCGTGCGGGAGGCCTTCCCCGAGGTGCCGATCGAGGTCGAGGTCGACACCCTGCACCAGCTGCGCGAGGTCCTGGACGCGGGCGCCGACCTGATCCTGCTGGACAACTTCACGCCGCTGGAGTGCGAGGAGGCCGTGGCGCTCGTCGAGGGGCGGGCGCTGCTGGAGGCGTCGGGCCGGCTGACCCTGGACACCGCCCGCGCGTACGCCGAGACCGGCGTCGACTTCCTCGCCGTGGGGGCCCTGACCCACTCCTCGCCGATCCTGGACATCGGCCTGGACCTGCGCGAGGCGGAGTAACGGCCATGCTCCTCACGATCGACGTCGGCAACACGCACACGGTCCTCGGCCTGTTCGACGGCGAGGACATCGTCGAGCACTGGCGCATCTCCACGGACGCGCGCCGGACGGCCGACGAGCTGGCGGTGCTGCTGCAGGGTCTGATGGGCATGCACCCGCTGCTCGGCGACGAGCTCGGGGACGGCATCGACGGGATCGCGATCTGCGCGACCGTGCCGTCGGTGCTCCACGAGCTGCGTGAGGTGACGCGTCGGTACTACGGGGACGTGCCGGCGGTACTGGTCGAGCCCGGTGTGAAGACGGGGGTGCCGATCCTCACCGACAACCCCAAGGAGGTCGGGGCGGACCGGATCATCAACGCGGTGGCCGCCGTCGAGCTGTACGGGGGGCCGGCGATCGTCGTGGACTTCGGTACGGCGACGACGTTCGACGCGGTGTCCGCGCGCGGGGAGTACGTGGGCGGGGTCATCGCGCCGGGCATCGAGATCTCGGTCGAGGCGCTGGGCGTCAAGGGAGCACAGCTCCGCAAGATCGAGGTGGCCCGGCCGCGCAGCGTCATCGGCAAGAACACGGTCGAGGCGATGCAGGCCGGGATCGTGTTCGGGTTCGCGGGGCAGGTCGACGGGGTCGTCAGCCGGATGGCGCGGGAGCTGGCCGCCGATCCGGACGACGTGACCGTGATCGCGACGGGTGGGCTGGCGCCCATGGTGCTGGGGGAGTCCTCGGTGATCGACGAGCATGAGCCGTGGCTGACGCTGGTGGGGCTGCGGTTGGTGTACGAGCGGAACGTGTCCCGCATGTGAGGACGGGCGCGCGGGGCCGAGCGTTTCCTCACCCCCGCCGCCCCGGCCCCTTCCCCTCCCCAGGGGCTGCGCCCCTTCGGCCCCGCCAGGGCTGCGCCCTGAAACCACGGTGAGGCTGCATCCATGGACCCGCCGGGGGCTGCACGCCCGAATCCCGGGGCCGCGCCCCCCGGCGGGATCTGCGGTCCTGGTGGGTACGGATCGGCGGCTCCGACCGGGTGAGAGGCGCGCCGTGGGGCAGGGTTGTGTCGAATTTGTCTGATTAGCGCGTATCGTCGGCGCATGCCCACGCCATACGGAACCCGCGGCGGCATGGCGTTCGGTGTGGAGGAGCTGCGTGTGCTCCGCCGCGCTCTCGCCCTCGCCCTTCATCCCGGCCCGGCCTCGGCCGAGGACGTGCAGGAGTGTTTCCGGCTTGCCGAGTCGCTCGACGAGGCGATGCGTGAGGGGGCCAGGCTGCGCGCCTTCGTGCTGGCCGACCTGGCCAGGTACCGGGCCGCGCTGCCCGGGACGGCCGCCGGTTATCTGGCGCTCCTTCAGGAGGCGCTGCGCGCGGGGCACCGGCCCACGGCCGACGATCTGGCCGCGCTGGGGGCCCTGCGCGGGAACCCGGCCGCGGCGGCCCTGCTCGAGCGGTGCCAGGGGGGTCGCGCCCGGGCCGCCGGGACCGTACCGGCCTGCCGCACGGGGGGCGACAAGCCCGCGGAGAAGCCGGGGGAGAAGCCGGCCGAGAAGCCCGCCGAGCCGGTCGCGCCCCGGCCGTCCCGGCCCATTCCGACCCCGGGTGAGGTCTTCCCGCGCCGCAAGCCGGCCCCGCCGGCCGAGGAGCCGTCCCAGCGGCTCGCCGCCGTCTGAGCGCACCCCTGCCGGTCCGGGTGGACCCCCGTGGCTACTCTGGAGCCATGGACTACGTCTCCGCGCTCGTGCCCCCGGTCGTCATGGCCGTCTTCTTCATCGGTGTGGTCAGGGTGATCGTGAAGACCCAGGGCGGCGCCGCCAAGGCCAAGGAGGACGCGGCCGTCGACGCCGCGCTCGCCCGTACGGAGGGTGCCCGCCAGGCCTCCGTCGGCACCGACGTCTGAGGACGGCTGAGGGCGCCCGAGAAGGCCGGGACCGCCCGACGGGGCACGGTGTACGCCCTTTTCGTCCCTGTTCGCACCGAAAGCGCACGTTCGGCACGCCATTGCCGGGATCTCCCACTATTGTTCTGAGGTGTGCCCCGGCCATTGGGAGAACTCGAAGACGCGGTCATGACGCGGGTGTGGAAGTGGAACCGCCCGGTGACCGTTCGGGAAGTCCTGGAAGACCTTCAGCGGGAACGGTCCATCGCGTACACCACGGTCATGACCGTTTTGGACAATCTCCATCAGAAGGGCTGGGTGCGCCGCGAGGCGGAAGGCCGGGCCTATCGATATGAGGCCGTCTCCACCCGCGCCGCCTACGCCGCCGCACTGATGAACGAGGCCTGGTCGCAGAGCGACAACCAGGCCGCCGCTCTCGTCGCGTTCTTCGGGATGATGAGCGAGGAACAGCGCCAGGCCCTCAGTGACGCCGTGCGCATCGTCCAGGGCCCGGCGGATAGCCCTCCGGCGGATACCGGCGCCGATACCGGCCGCCATACCGGCGACGAGAACCCCGGCTCGGCACCGGAGCACGGCGGGCGATAGCGTCCGCTCATGTCAGCAGAGCGCCCCGAAGTCACCGCAAAAGCCATCACCGTCCGGCGGGCGAGGACCAGCGATGTGCCGGCCGTGCGCCGTCTCCTCGACGTGTACGTCCGTGACCGCATCCTGCTCGACAAAGCGACCGTGACGCTTTACGAGGACATCCAGGAGTTCTGGGTCGCCGAACGCGACGACAACGCCGAGGTGGTCGGCTGCGGCGCGCTGCACGTGATGTGGGAAGACCTCGCGGAGGTCCGCACTCTCGCGGTGAAGCCCGGCCTGAAGGGCGCCGGTGTCGGCCACCGGTTGCTGGAGAAGTTGGTCGAGACCGCCCGCTGGCTCGGCGTTCGCCGCGTTTTCTGCCTGACCTTCGAAGTGGACTTCTTCGGGAAGCACGGCTTCGTGGAGATCGGCGAGACGCCCGTCGACACCGATGTCTACGCGGAGCTGTTGCGTTCCTATGACGAGGGCGTCGCGGAGTTCCTCGGTCTCGAACGAGTGAAACCGAACACCTTGGGCAACAGCCGGATGCTTCTGCATCTGTGATCATCGGGCATTGCCCGCGCTCCCTATGTCCGAAACGCGCATGTTTCCGGTCGTGAGCGGTCCCTGAGTCTCTCCCGGGGGTTTGTGTTTTTCCGGCAAAAGCGGTTTGCTTTCCGGTGTACTGCAGTACTGCATATAACAGGGGGACGGCGAAACGGCGGGCGCCGCACACCCCCGGCCCTCACGTTATCGATGAAAGGAAATCCGGTGGCACAGAAGGTTCAGGTCCTTCTTGTCGACGACCTCGACGGCGGCGAGGCGGACGAGACCGTCACGTTCGCCCTGGACGGCAAGACGTACGAGATCGATCTCACGACTGCCAACGCGGACAAGCTGCGCGGACTTCTCGAGCCCTATGTGAAGGGCGGTCGTCGTACCGGAGGCCGTTCCGCGGGCGGGCGTGGAAAGGCCCGTTCGGCGTCCGGCGGCAGCCAGGACACCGCGCAGATCCGTGCCTGGGCGAAGGAGAACGGCTACGAGGTCAATGACCGCGGCCGGGTCCCCGCGACCATCCGCGAGGCCTACGAGAAGGCCAACGGCTGAGCGCACGCGCGCCGCAGTCGGACCCGGTGGCAGTGTGTCGCCACCGTGTCCACCAGCCGTACGAGATCGGGGGCGTCCGCGCCGCCCCCCAGAGCCGACAGCGTCGGCAGCGAAGCCTCGACCTCGCACCCCGGCTCTGGGGGCCGCAGCCACACGGCGGCCCCCTCGAGGACGGCCGGTACGGCGGGAACACCGGAGCCGCCCGGGGGGAACGGCCGGACTCCGGTGGAGGCCCGCTCGGGGGGCAGGGGCGCCTCCACGCACCCCTTCGCGCCGAGCGCCACCAGGTCCAGCGCCAGGGATCCCCACTCCAGCCAGTCCAGCAGCCCCGGTAGCTCCTCGGCGCTGCCCGCGGCCACCAGCAGTCGCATCCGGTCCCCTTGCACGGCCACCGGAGAGCCCGGCCCCAGGCGCCCGAGCGCGGCCGCGCCCGCCTCGGCCGGGACGTCCAGGACGTCGAAGCGCAGGCCGGTGACGAGCCGTACCGGCGACCCCGGCACCGTGGCCCACCCCAGCTCGTTCTCGTACCAGTGCCGGATTCCGGCGTTCGAGTCGAGCGGTCGCCGAGGGAGGGGGACCATGGGGACCACGGGGGCAGTGCCAACCATGACAAGAGCAACAGCCGAAACAGGCTCCGAGTTACGCTTGGTGCACGACCTGTCGCGCACGGTGTCCGGACAGCGGGCGCTCGAGGGGTGCGAAGGGGCACGAGGTTGTTCGCCCATAGCGGAGCGAACCGGTGCGCGCGGCATGGACTGTCAGCGCGTGCGGGTAAGACATCCCTAGTGGGAGGGGGCGACGCGCAGGACGGGCTTGTCTCACGTTCGCCATCGGCGTACTGACGACAGGGGTAACTGTCTGGCCTGCGGGAACATCGTCTCGCACCATCGGGTTGGAGCAGATGTCGGCGTCACGGGTCAGGAGGCCATCGACGGTGTCGGCAGTTGGAATGAGCGGTCCCCGCTTGCGGGACTAAGCTGCGGAAGGACAGGGAGGGGAAGTTCCCCCCACTGCCTGACCGCTCTGAGGAGCGATTAACGATGTTCGAGAGGTTCACCGACCGCGCGCGGCGGGTTGTCGTCCTGGCTCAGGAAGAAGCCCGGATGCTCAACCACAACTACATCGGCACCGAGCACATCCTCCTGGGCCTGATCCACGAGGGTGAGGGTGTCGCCGCCAAGGCCCTTGAGAGCCTCGGGATTTCGCTCGAGGCGGTCCGCCAGCAGGTGGAGGAGATCATCGGCCAGGGCCAGCAGGCCCCGTCCGGGCACATCCCCTTCACCCCCCGTGCCAAGAAGGTCCTGGAGCTGTCGCTCCGCGAGGCCCTTCAGCTGGGCCACAACTACATCGGCACGGAGCACATCCTGCTCGGCCTGATCCGTGAGGGCGAGGGCGTCGCCGCCCAGGTCCTGGTCAAGCTGGGCGCTGATCTCAACCGGGTGCGGCAGCAGGTCATCCAGCTGCTCTCCGGTTACCAGGGCAAGGAGACCGCCACCGCCGGCGGGCCTGCCGAGGGCACGCCCTCGACGTCCCTGGTCCTCGACCAGTTCGGCCGGAACCTCACCCAGGCCGCTCGTGAGTCCAAGCTCGACCCGGTCATCGGGCGCGAGAAGGAGATCGAGCGGGTCATGCAGGTGCTGTCCCGCCGCACCAAGAACAACCCGGTGCTGATCGGTGAGCCCGGCGTCGGCAAGACCGCCGTCGTCGAGGGCCTCGCCCAGGCCATCGTCAAGGGCGAGGTGCCCGAGACCCTCAAGGACAAGCACCTCTACACCCTGGACCTCGGCGCCCTGGTCGCCGGCTCCCGCTACCGCGGTGACTTCGAGGAGCGCCTGAAGAAGGTGCTCAAGGAGATCCGCACCCGCGGCGACATCATCCTCTTCATCGACGAGCTGCACACGCTGGTCGGTGCGGGTGCCGCCGAGGGCGCCATCGACGCCGCTTCGATCCTGAAGCCGATGCTGGCCCGCGGTGAGCTCCAGACCATCGGTGCGACCACGCTGGACGAGTACCGCAAGCACCTGGAGAAGGACGCGGCCCTGGAGCGCCGCTTCCAGCCCATCCAGGTCGCGGAGCCGTCGCTGCCGCACACGATCGAGATCCTCAAGGGCCTGCGCGACCGGTACGAGGCGCACCACCGCGTCTCCATCACCGACGAGGCGCTGGTCCAGGCCGCCACCCTGGCCGACCGGTACATCTCGGACCGCTTCCTGCCGGACAAGGCGATCGACCTGATCGACGAGGCCGGCTCCCGGATGCGCATCCGCCGGATGACCGCGCCGCCGGACCTGCGCGAGTTCGACGAGAAGATCGCCGGCGTGCGCCGCGACAAGGAGTCCGCGATCGACTCGCAGGACTTCGAGAAGGCCGCCTCCCTGCGCGACAAGGAGAAGCAGCTCCTGGCCGCCAAGGCCAAGCGGGAGAAGGAGTGGAAGGCCGGCGACATGGACGTCGTCGCCGAGGTCGACGGCGAGCTGATCGCCGAGGTCCTCGCCACGGCGACGGGCATCCCCGTCTTCAAGCTCACGGAGGAGGAGTCCTCCCGCCTGCTCCGCATGGAGGAAGAGCTCCACAAGCGGGTCATCGGCCAGAACGACGCCGTCAAGGCCCTGTCGAAGGCGATCCGCCGCACGCGCGCCGGTCTGAAGGACCCGAAGCGTCCGGGTGGCTCGTTCATCTTCGCCGGCCCTTCCGGTGTCGGTAAGACCGAGCTGTCCAAGGCGCTCGCCGAATTCCTCTTCGGTGACGAGGACGCGCTGATCTCCCTCGACATGTCGGAGTTCAGCGAGAAGCACACGGTCTCGCGGCTCTTCGGCTCGCCCCCCGGCTACGTGGGCTACGAAGAGGGCGGCCAGCTGACCGAGAAGGTCCGCCGCAAGCCGTTCTCGGTGGTCCTCTTCGACGAGGTCGAAAAGGCTCACCCGGACATCTTCAACAGCCTCCTGCAGATCCTGGAGGACGGTCGCCTGACCGACTCCCAGGGCCGGGTCGTGGACTTCAAGAACACGGTCATCATCATGACGACCAACCTCGGCACCCGGGACATCTCCAAGGGCTTCAACCTGGGCTTCGCGGCCTCGGGTGACACGAAGACCAACTACGAGCGCATGAAGAACAAGGTGTCGGACGAGCTCAAGCAGCACTTCCGTCCCGAGTTCCTCAACCGCGTCGACGACGTGGTCGTCTTCCCGCAGCTCACGCAGGAGGACATCCTGCGGATCGTCGACCTGATGATCGGCAAGGTGGACGAGCGCCTGAAGGACCGGGACATGGGCATCGAGCTCTCCCAGTCCGCCAAGGAGCTGCTGTCCAAGAAGGGCTACGACCCCGTGCTGGGCGCCCGGCCGCTGCGCCGCACGATCCAGCGCGAGATCGAGGACTCGCTGTCGGAGAAGATCCTCTTCGGTGAGCTGCGCCCCGGTCACATCGTGGTCGTGGACACCGAGGGCGAGGGCGAGAACAAGACCTTCACCTTCCGCGGCGAGGAGAAGTCGTCCCTGCCGGACGTCCCGCCGATCGAGCAGGCGGCCGGCGGCGCCGGGCCGAACCTGAGCAAGGACGCGTGACCGCTCCGCTCGGCTGCAAGACCCGAAGGGGGCTGCCCCGGGACCTTCCGTCCCGGGGCAGCCCCCTTTCGCGATGCCTGTTCGGGCTTTAAGGACAGCTGCCCGTCGTAGTCCGGCAGTTTGAACGTCTTCTCGGCGTGGCCGCCTGAGAGGTCGGTGGGGCTGTTGCCGATGTTCGCGATGATCGTGTAGCCGTCGTTCTCGATGTCGACGCGCTGGGCCGTCTTGTAGGCGGCGACGTCCTTGAAGAGGTCGAGCAGGCCGCGGACGTAGAGCCCGGAGACTTCGTAGCCGTCGTGCTCGAGGTTGTACTCGGTGGCGGCCTTGATGATGCCGGGCGGGCGGTGACGAAGAAGAGGGAGACGCCGTGCTCCTGGGCGTACTCGGCGACGTTCAGCACGGGCTTGTTGGCCGGGGAAGTCGGCCACGCATCACGTGAGGGCCGCCCACCACCACGCGCAGGGCGGCCTCGCGGACGATGGCGTGGAGGCGGGGCGGGCGCCCCCGGGTGAGGACGCGCGGGCGCATGAGCCGGAACCGCACCAGCGTGTCGATCTCGCTCGGCGTGGCATGGTGTGTGGTTCCGGCTCGACAGCGGTCGGGTGCCGCCCTGTTGGCCTGCGGCCGACGCGTAACGCGAGTCACATTCGGGGGCGCGTGGACCTCGGGAGGCGGTGACATGCCGCACAGGCGATATGTCCGGTACTAGTGGAGATAGTGGTACTTGACAGGGGAGTGAAGGCGGCCTGTCGGCCCGCTTTTCGCCTGTCAAGGCCGGGTGGCGATTCAGTGGCGCTTACTACCTATGGCCGTAGATTGCCCGTTTTGGGGGGAATGGGGTCGGGCTGTACCAAGGGATGGCGCCGCCCCGGACGTCAGTCGCGTCGGGTGGCATCCCCGTCCCCGAACCCCTGAGGTCTCGATGTTCCAGCGCGTCCCGTTCCGCTTCGCCCGTACCTCCCTGCTGCGCACCCGTGCCGCCGCCCTGGCCGCAGGCGTGGGCGCGTCGGCCGTACTCGGGGCCGGAGTCGCGAGCGCCGCCGCCCCGCACACCGCCCCGCAGGCCGCGACGGCCGCCGCCGCCAAGCCTGTGGCCGCCAAGCCGGCCAAGCCTGCCGCCGCCTGGGTCGACCCGGTGAAGCGGTACGAGCTGTCCGCGGGCTTCAACCAGGCCGGCAGTCACTGGGCTCACAAGCACAGCGGTCAGGACTTCGCCGTGCCGTCCGGCACGGACGTCGTCGCCGCGCACGGCGGCACCGTGGTCAAGGCCGGCGGCAACGGCGCCGGCGACGGGCCCGCCTACGGCAACGCCATCGTCATCAGGCACGCCGACGGCCAGTACTCGCAGTACGCCCACCTGTCGCGGATCGACGTCAGGATCGGCCAGGCCGTCCGTACCGGCCAGCACATAGCCAAGTCCGGCAACACCGGCAACTCCACCGGTCCGCACCTGCACTTCGAGATCCGCAAGACCCCGAACTACGGCTCCGCGATCGACCCGGTCCCCTTCCTGCGGGCCATGGGTGTGGTCGTCTAACTCCCCGCCCCCCGGGCGCCCTCGTGCGCCTGCGTGACCAGGTCCACGGCGACCTCGAGAACGGCCTCGCGCCTCTTCTCGGGGTCGCCTTCGACGTCCTGCATGATGAACATGCCCGCGTGCAGCGTGAACAGGGCGCTGACGCAGCGCACCTGGTCGACGAGGGCCGAGTCCGGGTCGATGATGATGTCGCGCAGGCCGCGCATGCGGTCCTTGAAGGTGTCGCCGATGCGCAGTTCCCGTACCGTCGCCTGGTTCTCCTGCATGAAGCGGAAGAGCGGCTCGGCGCCGGCCAGTGCCTGGCTGTAGCGCCGTACGATCTCCTGCTTCGTCTCCAGGGTGTGCGGTTGCCGCGCGCCCCACTCGATCAGTTCCTGGATCGGCTGCGTCAGATCCTCGAAGAGACTGACGATGATCTCTTCCTTGGTCTTGAAGTGGTAGTAGAGCGCCGCCTTGGTGACGTCCAGGTGCTCGGCGATCTCGCGCAGGGACGTCTTCTCGTAGCCCTGCTCGGCGAAGAGTTCGAGGGCCACGTCCTGGATGCGCTGGCGGGTGTTGCCGCGGCGCTGATGCTTGGTGCCGTCCATGGTGACGCCCATCCTCGTACTCCTCGCGCTCCCGCGGAAACTTACTTGACGCCCGGCTAGTGACATCGCTACCTTCCCAGTGTAAGCAACTAGCCGGTCGGCAAGTAAGTGGCGGGCCCTGGGGGAGCGGGAAAGATGGCGGACACAGAGAGCGCACCGAGCGTGGAAAGCAGTGACACCGGGGGCAAGAAGCCCCGGAGCGTGCGGGTCGTCCTGCTCGCGCTGATGATCGCGATGATGCTCGCGATGCTGGACAACATGATCGTGGGCACCGCGATGCCGACGATCGTGGGCGAGCTGGGCGGCCTGGAGCACCTGTCCTGGGTGGTGACCGGCTACACCCTGGCGACCGCCGCGGCGACCCCGATCTGGGGCAAGCTCGGCGACATGTTCGGCCGCAAGGCCACCTTCCTCACCTCGATAGTGATCTTCCTGGCCGGGTCCGCGCTCAGCGGCATGGCCCAGAACATGGGTGAGCTCATCGGGTTCCGGGCCGTTCAGGGGCTCGGAGCCGGTGGCCTGATGGTCGGCGTCATGGCGATCATCGGTGATCTGATTCCGCCCCGTGAGCGCGGCAAGTACCAGGGCATGATGGCCGGCGTGATGGCGCTGGCGATGATCGGCGGCCCGCTGGTCGGCGGCACGATCACCGACAACTGGGGCTGGCGCTGGGCCTTCTACATCAACCTGCCGCTGGGCGCCGTGGCCCTCGCGCTGGTCACCGCCGTGCTGCACCTGCCCAAGAAGCGCTCCAAGGCCCGCATCGACTACCTGGGCGCCGCCCTGCTGACCATCGGCATCACCTCGATCGTGCTGGTCACCACCTGGGGCGGCACGGAGTACGCGTGGACCTCCGCGCGGATCATGGAGCTGATCGGCATCGGTGTCGCCGCGCTGGTCGGGTTCGTGTTCTGGCAGACCCGGGCCGCCGAGCCGGTCGTGCCGCTGCACATCTTCCGCAGCCGCAACTTCACCCTGATGTCGGTCATCGGCTTCATCACCGGCTTCGTGATGTTCGGCGCCACGCTCTTCCTGCCGCTGTACCAGCAGTCCGTGCAGGGCGCGTCCGCGACCAACTCCGGGCTGCTGCTCCTGCCGATGCTCGGCGCGATGCTGGTGACCTCGATGGTCGCCGGGCGGGTCACCACCAGCAGCGGGCGCTACAAGGTCTTCCCGATCGCCGGCGGCGTCCTGATGATCACCGGGCTGTACCTGCTGTCGACGATGGACACAGAGACCTCCCGGCTCACCTCCGGGGTGTTCATGGCCGTCCTCGGCCTCGGCATGGGCTGCCTGATGCAGATCACCATGCTGGTCGCGCAGAACAGCGTGCAGATGAAGGACATGGGCGTGGCCTCCTCGTCCACCACCCTCTTCCGTACCCTCGGCTCCTCCTTCGGCGTCGCCATCATGGGCGCGCTGTTCAACAACCGGGTCCAGCACGTCATGGCGGAGCGGGCCGGCTCGCTCGGCTCCAAGATCACCGAGCAGTCCGCGCAGCTCGACGCGGCCAGCCTGGCGAAGCTGCCGGCGGCGGCGCGGGAGGCGTACCAGCACGCGGTCTCCGCCGGTACGCACTCGGCGTTCGTGCTGGGCACGTTCGTCGCGGTGATCGTGCTGGTGGCGGCCTTCTTCGTCAAGGAGGTCCCGCTCAAGGGCGCACCGCAGAAGCCGGAGGGCGGCCCGGCGGACGACGTCGACGCGGCACCGGCGCCGGTCATCGAGGCCGTCTGACCGGAACGTGAGCCGAAGGGCCCCGGAGAGTGTCCGGATGCTGTTGGTCAATCCGGGGCCCGGTGGCGTGGCGGCCGGAGGGCTACGGCAGCATCGGGTAGCTGCCCGTGGCCGTCGGCGCGTGTTCGGGGAGCCAGAGCACCGCCACCGCCCCCTCCGCCGGCACGTGCTCGGGCGCGCCCGTGGGCCGGATGTTGCGGAAGGTCAGGCGGGCGCCCAGCACCCGGGCCTGGCCCGCGGCGATGGTCAGGCCGAGGCCGTGGCCCTGGCCGGCGCGGTCCTTGCTGCCGGTGCGGAAGCGGCTCGGCCCCTCGGCGAGCAGTTCCTCGGGGAAACCGCGGCCGTGGTCGCGGACCCGGATGACCCGGCCCTCGACGCTGACCTCGATGGGCGGCCTGCCGTGCCGGGCGGCGTTGGCCAGGAGGTTGATCAGCACCCGCTCCAGCCGCCGCGGGTCGGTCGTCACCTCCGACTCGTGGACCACACGCACGACGACGTCCGGGTCCTTGGCGGCCACCCGCCGGGTCACGAACTCGCCCAGCATGATGTCCTGCAGCTCGGCCCGTTCGGAGGCGCTGTCGAGCCGGGCGACCTCCAGGACGTCCTCGACGAGGGTGCGCATGGCCTTGGCGCGGTCGAGCACCAGCTCGGTCGGCCGGCCGGGCGGCAGCAGCTCGGCCGCCGTCAGCAGCCCCGTCACCGGGGTGCGCAGCTCGTGCGCGATGTCGGCGGTGACCCGGCGCTCCGCCTCCAGCCGCTGCTGCAGCGCGTCCGCCATCGCGTCCACCGCGCGGGCGAGGTCGTCGGTCTCGTCCCGTACGACGCCGCCGATGGCGTCCCGCACCCGGACGTCCGGCTCGCCCTGGGCGACCTGGTTCGCCGCGGCCGCCGCCTTGCGCAGCCGGCCGGAGAGCTGGCCGCCGATGAGCACACCGAGCGCGCTGCCGCCCAGTACGACCGCGATGGACCCGATGACCAGGGCCTGGTCGAGGTCCTTCATCACGTCGGTGCTGCGGTCGGTGAAACGGGTGTGCAGGGACAGCACGTGACCGTCCTTCATCGGCACGGCCGCCCAGATGTCCGGCGCGTTGCCCCCGCGGTCCGTCACGAAGGTGGCCCGGCGGCCGTCCTCGACCTTCTCCCGCAGCGCCGGCGGCAGCTTCGGATCGTCGATCCCGGCACCCGGGAAGTTGATGTGCCGGTTCAGCACGTAGTTCCGCTCGGGGATCTGGAGCCGCTCCAGGGCGAGGTCGCGCGCGTTGTCCAGCATCGACACCCGGGCCGCGTTGTGCACGACCAGGCTGAGCGCGATCGCCACCAGCGCGCCGACCAGCGCGATCGCCGCGCTGAGCTTCCATCTGAGCCCCGTGCGCAGACTCGCACGCTCCACGCGCCCCCTGACCCGGTGCCGAATGATCCCCCGCATGCCCCTGCCCCGCTCAGGCCTTCAGCTTGTAACCGAAGCCGCGGACCGTCTCGATCCGGTCCTGGCCGATCTTCGTCCGCAGCCGCTGCACATGGACGTCGACGACCCTCGTGTCCCCGCCCCAGCCGTAGTCCCACACGCGCTCCAGCAGCCTGTCGCGCGAGAGCACCGTCCCCGGCGCCGAGGAGAACTCGAGCAGCAGCCGCATCTCGGTCGGGGTGAGCGCCACCGGCTGACCCGCCCGGCGCACCTCCATGCCCTCGGTGTCGATCTCCAGCTCACCGAAGGTCAGCGGCCCGCCGTCGACCGGGGAACCGTGGTCGTCCCCCCGGTCCCCGCCGGCGTGTCCGAACCGGCGCAGCACCGCGCGGATGCGGGCGACCAGCACGGCACCGTCGAACGGCTTGGTCACGTAGTCGTCGGCGCCCGCCTCCAGGCCCAGCACGACGTCGATGGAGTCGGCGCGCGCCGACAGCATGATCACCGGCACCGTCGACTCGTCGCGGATGCGGCGGCACAGACTGACCCCGTCCAGGCCCGGGACCATCACGTCCAGCAGCGCGATGTCCGGACGGTCCGCCCGGAACGCCGCCAGGCCCGACAACCCGTCGGGCCTGGCGGTCACCGCGAAGCCGTCCCGCTCCAGGGCGAGCTGGGTGGCCTCGCGGATGACATCGTCGTCCTCGACGAACAGGACGTGGGTCTGGTCTGCCATCCCGGTGCTCTCAGTCCTCAGATGAAGGTCGTGCTCTCGAACAGGTGACGCAGCGCGTGGCTGAGCGGTTCACTCAGGTTCCCGGCACCGGCGTCGCGTCGCCCCCGACCGCGTTGCCGTAGTCGGTGTGGTGGAAGTCCTCCTGCACGAAGCGCCCCGCGGCCCAGCTGTACGTGACCACGTTCTCGCCGGACGGGTTCGCCACCCGGTCGCCCTTCTCGTACACCTGCTTGGTGACCATCAGGTCGCCCCGGTCGATCTCCGCGTACACCGGGGACTCCTCGGTCCTGAACACATTCTCGTACGTGCCGCTGCGCGCGCGGTACACATACGCCCCCAGGCCCACCGCGTCACCGCAGGTCAGGACGTTGACGACGACGTCGTCGACGGTGCCGCCGGTCAGGTTGCCGTAGGTCACGTCGACCGGGTAGTCGTCGCCGGAGCACGGTTTGAGGTCCCGCTTGACCGTTTCGGAGACCTGCGGGTCGTCCTTGACCAGCGCGACCGCGTCCACCCGCCGGAAGGTCTCGGAGGGGCTGGGCGCCGGGGCCCGCGCGGCCCCGGCACCGGCCACCGAGTCGGCGTGCGCCGGGCCCTCGTCCCGGGTTCCGGTGCCGCCGGTGGCGCAGGCTGCGGCGAAAAGGCCGAGGGCGGCGAGCACGGCCGTCGCCGTGATCGCCGCCTGCGAGCTCAGTCGGGCCCAGCTGGGCCCGGCCCCGGTCAGGCCGCGCAACGCTCCCGCTCCTCACGCTCCAGCGCACGTGCGTCCAGATCGCGGGCCTCCAGCTCCTCGCGGAGCCGGGCGAGCGCCCGGTGCAGCGTGCTCTTGACCGTTCCGGCCGACATGCCGAGGGCCGCGGCGGTCTCCTCCGTGGACATCTGCTCCCAGTGTCGCAGCACGACGACGCTGCGCTGCTTCGGTGCGAGCACCTTCATGATGTCCATCAGCAGGGCCCGGTCCGCGTGCTGCTCGGTGGCGTCGTCCACACAGGCGTCCGGCAGCTGCTCGGTGGGGACCTCCTCCAGCTTCCGCGCCCGCCACCACTCGGTCCGCGTGTTGATCATCACCCGGCGCAGATAGGCGTCCGCGAGCCGCTTGTCCGCGATGCCCTCCCAGCGGCCGTACGTCCGGACCAGCGCGGTCTGCAGCAGGTCCTGGGCGTCGACCGGGTCCGGCACCAGCCGGCGGGCACTGCGCAGCAGCGCGTCCTGCCGGGTACGGACGTACTCCTCGAACTCGAGCACCTCGCCCTGCGCCATGATCAACCGCCTCCGTTCCCCGTTTTTCTCCGGCTCGTGCCAGTCGTGCCCGTGGTCGTGCCGGGCACAGGGAAGAAGCTACGGAGCTGTTGTCACGGGGCTGTCCGAAGCAGCCTGCGGCCAGCACTCGGCTGTCCGTCGGTTGTGTAACGGAAATGAGTCCGGGGTGAAGAGGCGGGTCAAAAAGCCGCGGTACAGGGTGATGTGACGGCCAGGAGCATCCGTTACGGAGCCCCCGGTCCTGTGATGTGACTGTGCGTCAGCCCAGCGGCAGCCGGTACAGCCCACCCGGCAGCGGCTCCACGAGACCGTCCGCGACGAGACCGTCCAGGGCGCGCGCCCGCTGCACCGGCTCGTGCCACACCCGGTCCAGCACCGCCTGCGGCACCGGCACGTGCGCCTCGCGCAGTACGGCCAGCAGCTTGCCGCGGACCTGCCGGTCGGTACCGGCGTACGTCTGGCCGCGGCGCGGCGGCCCGACGTGCTCCGGCTTGCCCGCGAGCCGCCAGGCACACTGCGCCGCGATCGGGCAGCGGTGGCAGCCCTCGTTCTTCGCCGTGCACACCAGCGCGCCCAGCTCCATGGAGGCCGCGGCCCAGCGGGCGGCCGTCCCCTCGTCCTGGGGCAGCAGGGAGCGGGCGAGCTTGCGCTCGGCCGCCGTCGTGGCGTTCGGCGGGTACTGCACCCCCGTGACCGCGCGGGCGAGGACCCGGCGGACGTTGGTGTCCAGCACCGCGTGCCGCTGCCCGTACGCGAAGGAGGCCACCGCCGCCGCCGTGTACTCGCCGATGCCGGGCAGCGCGAGCAGCTGCGCGTGGTCCGTCGGTACGTCCCCGCCGTGCCGCTCTGTTATGGCGACCGCGGCACCGTGCAGCCGCAGGGCGCGGCGCGGGTAGCCGAGCCGGCCCCAGGCGCGGACCGCCTCACCGGGGGCCTCCTTGGCGAGGTCCGCCGGGCGGGGCCAGCGGGACAGCCACTCCTCGTACACCGGCAGCACACGGCTGACCGGGGTCTGCTGGAGCATGAACTCGCTGACCATCACCCCCCACGGCCCCGCCTCCGGGCGGCGCCAGGGGAGGTCGCGGGCGTGGGCGTCGAACCAGGCGATCACGGGGGCGTGAAGCTTCTCAGTCATGGCACCTCCGATCCTGCCACGGCTCGGTTCCGTCCGGTCCGCGGCTTGCCCCGGGCGGGGCGCGCGGGTTGACGGCGGCGGGGAGCGGGCGGCGGGGAGCGGGCGGCGGGTAAGGGCCGGTGTGCGGGCGGATTCGGAACGGGAGCCCCTGTGCGGGCAGTTACCGAAATGATGATCCGGAAAAGTTGTGTTCCGGGCGGCGGGTGAGGAGAGCAAGCGCCGCGATCTCTCGTACAGTTTGCGACGTGGGATCTCTGCGCAATCCGGTCGGGCCGCTTCCCTCCTCCATCTACTGGCGACGGAGGGTCGTACTGGTGTCGGTGGCTGCCCTGTTGGCGCTGCTG
This sequence comes from Streptomyces sp. NPDC004542, assembly GCF_040610035.1. Classification (NCBI taxonomy): domain Bacteria; kingdom Bacillati; phylum Actinomycetota; class Actinomycetes; order Kitasatosporales; family Streptomycetaceae; genus Streptomyces; species Streptomyces sp. NPDC004542. The sequence goes on along the minus strand of NZ_JBEXLP010000027.1, from coordinate 18,487 downwards.
GTCACCTGGATAGTCACCTCGGGCGGCTCCGGCGGCAAGAACCACGCCGGAGGGTCCGACGGCAAGAATCCCGTGCCCTCGATCACCCCGGGACCGTCCGACTCGGGACCGGCGATCAGCCAGCACCCGGGCGGGCGTGACGAGCCGAGCAGCGGGGACACCGGGAGCGGCGGGTCGGGCGGCTCCGGTGGATCGTCCGGCTCGGGGGACGGCACGGTGGACGGCACCGGGTCAGAGGGATCCGGCACTTCGGGCGGGAACGGTTCTTCGGGCTCCGGTTCCGGTACCGGTTCCGGCTCTGGTTCCGGCGGTGTCGGCGTCGGCGCGGGGGACGCGCTTCCGGCGTCCTCGGCCCTGCCCAACTGCACTGCCGGAGCGGTCACGTTGAACCTGCGCAGCGTCCACAACACCTACTCGCCCGGTCAGACCCCCGCCTTCGAAGTCACCGCGAAGAACACCGCCGGGAGCGACTGCAAGATCGACCTCGGCCCCAAGAAGGCCGTGCTGACCATCACGCAGGCCGACGACAGCGACGACTACTGGTCGTCCGCCGACTGCCCCAAGGGCGCGGCCGGTCTGGTCTTCCGGGTGCCGGCGGGCAGCGCCATCACCTACACCGTCAAGTGGGACCGCAAGCCGAGCGCCCCGGAGTGCGCGACGCCACCGGCGGGGTCGGCGAAGGCCGGAACGTATCTGGTGGAGGCCAAGGCGCCCGGGTTCGCCGCGGCGCAGACGTCGTTCGTGCTGTCGGCCGACTAGACGAGTCACACCTCGGCGCCAGGGGCTCCGCCCCCGGACCCCCTGCCGGGCCCCCGGCCGGGACCCGCTGCCGGCCTGAACGGCCTCGCCCCCGGTCGCGGACGGGCTCGATGATCCGCGCGCTCAGACGTGATGATCCATGATCCGCGTGTCAGACGTAACGCTCGAGGATCGACGACTCCGCCAGTCGCGACAGACCCTCCCGCACGCTGCGGGCCCGGGCCTCGCCCACACCGTCCACGGTCTGGAGGTCGTCCACGCTCGCGGCGAGCAGCTTCTGCAGTCCGCCGAAGTGCTCCACGAGCCGGTCGATGATCGCGCGGGGCAGCCGCGGCACCTTGGCCAGCAGCCGGAAGCCGCGGGGTGACACCGCGGAGTCCAGTGTCTCGGGCGAGCCGGTGTAGCCGAGCGCGCGGGCGACCGTGGGCATCTCGAGCAGCTCCGCGTGCGAGAGGGCGTCCAGTTCGTGGAGTGCCTCGTCGACCGTGCGGGAGCGCTTGGCGGTGGGCTCCGGGACGTAGTCCCGTACGACCAGTTCGCGCTCCGGCTCCACGCCCGCGATCAACTCGTCGAGCTGGAGGGCGAGGAGCCGCCCGTCGGTGCCCAGTTCGACCACGTATTCGGCGATTTCGGTGGCGATGCGGCGCACCATCTCCAGGCGCTGCGCGACGGCGGAGACGTCCCGGACCGTCACCAGGTCCTCGATCTCCAGTGCCGACAGCGTGCCCGCGACCTCGTCCAGGCGGAGCTTGTACCGCTCCAGCGTGGCCAGGGCCTGGTTCGCGCGGGAGAGGATCGCCGCGGAGTCCTCCAGCACGCGCCGCTGCCCGTCCACGTACAGGGCGATCAGCCGCATCGACTGGGAGACGGAGACGACCGGGAAGCCGACCTGCTTGCTGACCCGGTCCGCCGTGCGGTGCCGGGTGCCCGTCTCCTCCGTCGGGATCGTCGCGTCCGGCACGAACTGCACGCCCGCCCTGAGGATCTTCGACAGGTCGGAGGAGAGCACGATGCCGCCGTCGAGTTTGCACAGCTCACGCAGCCGCGTCGCCGTGAACTCGACATCCAGCACGAAACCGCCCGTGCACATGGCCTCGACCGTCTTGTCGGAGCCGAGCACGATGAGTCCGCCGGTGTTGCCGCGCAGCACGCGCTCGAGGCCGTCGCGCAGGGCCGTACCGGGCGCCACGGCGCTCAACGAGGCGCGCATCAGGCGATCGGCACCGGAACTCCCACCGGACTTTCCGGGAGCTGCCGCCCGGTCGTTGGCTGCCACTGCACTCCTCCGGTCGCAGGTTCTTGGGCGCTCCCGTTTCGCGCACTCGGTTCGTACGGACGGGCGAGACCAGGGCAAAGTCTACCGGCGCTCCTCCGCCTCCCGTGGGGCCTCCCGGCGACGGGAGCGGGGGAGGACCCGCAGCGCGTCCCCTATGTCCGCCACTTCCAGCACCTTCATCCCGGACGGGACCTTGCCCGGATCGCCCGGTACGAGCGCGTGCGTGAAGCCCAGCCGGTGCGCCTCGGCGAGCCTGCGCTGCACGCCCGTGACCCGTCTGACCTCGCCCGCGAGGCCGACCTCACCGATGGCGACGAGGTTCTTCGGCAGCGGGGTGTCACTGGCGGCCGAGGCCAGCGCGAGGGCGACGGCGAGGTCCGCGGCCGGCTCCGACAGCTTCACGCCGCCGACCGTCGCGGAGTAGATGTCCCGCTTGCCGAGCGCGCTGATCCGGCCTCGCTGCTCCAGCACGGCGAGCATCATCGACACGCGTGAGGTCTCCAGGCCGGACGTCGTCCGCCGCGGGGAGGGGATCTGTGAGTCGACGGTGAGTGCCTGCACCTCCGCCACCAGCGGGCGGCGCCCCTCCAGGGTCACCGTCAGGCACGTACCGGGGACCGGTTCGTCACGACGGGTCAGGAAGAGCCCGCTCGGGTCGGCGAGTCCGGTGATGCCCTCGTCGTGCAGTTCGAAGCAGCCGACCTCGTCCGTGGCCCCGTACCGGTTCTTCACGCCCCGCACCAGGCGGAGCCGGGCGTGCCGGTCACCCTCGAAGTGCAGCACCACGTCCACGAGGTGCTCCAGCAGCCGGGGTCCCGCGATCGCCCCGTCCTTGGTGACATGGCCCACCAGCAGCGTGGACATGCCGCGTTCCTTGGAGGCACGGATGAGGGCGCCGGCCACCTCCCGCACCTGGGCCATGCCGCCGGGCGCACCGTCGATCTCCGGGGAGGCGACCGTCTGCACGGAGTCCAGGATCAGCAGGGACGGCTTGACCGCGTCCAAGTGCCCGAGCACGGCCGACAGATCGGTCTCGGCCGCGAGGTAGAGGTGGTCGTCGATGGCCTTGATCCGATCGGCGCGCAGCCGCACCTGGCTCGCCGACTCCTCACCCGTCACATACAGGGTGCGGTGCTCGTCACTCGCCGCCTTCGCCGCGACGTCCAGCAGCAGCGTCGACTTGCCCACCCCCGGCTCGCCCGCCAGCAGCACCACAGCGCCCGGCACCAGCCCGCCTCCGAGCACCCGGTCCAGCTCGGGCACCCCCGTCGAGCGCGCGGTCGCCTGGCGCCCGTCCACCTGCCCGATGGGCACCGCGGAGCTGGTGACCCGTCCCGGCGCCGTCGTACGCACCGCGGGCGCGCCGTACTCCTCGACCGTGCCCCACGCCTGGCACTCGGGACAACGGCCGAGCCACTTGGCCGTCTGCCAGCCGCATTCGGTGCAGCGGTAGGACGGGCGGTCCTTGGTGGTCTTCGTACGGGCAGCCATGCGGAAACCGTAGCCGAGCCCACCGACAACGCCGACGGCACGGACCGGCCGTCCGGAGCCGCCGGGGCTCGGCCCCGCGATCGAGGGCCCTGTCCCCTTATGAGGGATCGTTTCACCCGTACGGATTAAATGTGCTCAAGCCGCCGGAATGGCCCATCCCCAGCCGCCTACGGTCGCACGGGTGATGAGCACCAGTCCGGAGACCTCGACCCGCACCACCGGCGCCCACAGAGCGCACCGGGAAGCGCGCGATCGTGCTGCGGCGCGCACGTTGGCGCAGCAGCCGCCCGCGCGCTACGAGCCCTACCTGGACGGCCTGTTCACCTACTGCCTGTCCGTGCTGTGCGACCACGAGGCCGCGACCGCCGCGCTGGGCGACGTCCTCGCGTTCGCCGAGCGGCGCGGGCGGCGGGTGCCGCAGGAGGTGGGCGACCGCAGGGCCTGGCTGTACGCGCTGGCCCGCTGGGCGTGCCTGCGCAAGCTGGCCGAGGCCAAGCAGAAACGTCAGGCCACGCGCGCGGCGGGCCGCGCCCGGGCCGGGAAACGGCAGGTCACCGGCCCGCCCGTCCCGGCGGAGACGCAGGAGCAGCGGCGCCGCGAACTCGCCCTGCTCGCCTGGCCAGAGGCCGCCGGGACCAGCCCGGAGCAGCGTGAGGCGCTCGAACTCGCCGTGCGCCACCATCTCGGCGCCCAGGAGGTCGCCGCCGTCCTCGGCATGGACCTCACCGCCACCCGCGAACTGCTGGCCTCCGCCGCCTGCGAGGTGGAGCGCACCCGCGCCGCGCTCGCCGTCGTCGAGGCCGGCGGCTGCCCCGGCGTGGACCGGCTCGCCGGCGAGGACCAGCTGGTGCTCAGCAGCGCCCTGCGGCGCGAGCTGGTGCGGCACGTCGACGACTGCCCGCGCTGCCGCCGCACCGCCGAGCGCGCGGTCCCGGGACACTGGCCCGGTGCCACGGTCACCCCCGCCGAGCTGCCCGTCCTGCAGGCGCCCCGCGCGGAGCTGCACGTCGCCCTGGCCCACGGCCCGCGCGCGCGGGGCACCGCCGCGCCCCGCCTCGACCGGCGCGGCTTCCCCATGGACCCCAAGGACCGTGCCGCCCGCCGGGACCGCATCCGCGCGCGTGCCGTCACCACGACCGTCGTCGCCACCGTCGTCGCCGCCCCCGTACTGGCCCTGTGGGCGGCGCACCGGGGCACCCCGACCGGGGAGGGTCAGGACGGCCGTGCCGCCACCGCGCGCGAGGCGCACGGTCCCGCCGGCCTCGACGGCGACCCGGCCGACGGCTACGAGAACGCCGGGAACGCCGGCGTCCCCGGCAGGAGCCTCGCCAAGGACGGCTCCTCCGACGTCTCCGTGGAGGTGGTCAGCGTCCCCGGGGCCGGGCACAAGGGGGCGGGACACCTGACGGTCACGGCCGGCACCAGCGGCGACACCACGCTCGTCACGCTCACCGCGTCCGGGCCCTCCCCGGTCCGCTGGTCGGCGACCACCTCCGCCGACTGGCTCTACCTGAGCCGCCCCTCGGGAACCCTCCGGCCCGGCGAATCGTTCACGATCAAGGTGTACGTCGACCAGTTGCGCGAGCCCGCCGGCCACTGGACCGCACAGGTGGCGATCGCCCCGGCAGGCTCCGCCGTCTCGATCGAGGGGTACGGCACCGCCCCCACCGGCCCCTCCAGACCGGCGGACCCGCCCCCGGGCACGCACCCCGACCCGGCCCCCACGGCCTCGGCGCCCACCGGCCCCTCACCCACCGGCCCATCCAGCGACCCGACCCCCACACCGAGTACGTCGTCCACACCGCCCACCGATCCCGGAACCCCGACGTCCCCACCGACCGACGGCGCCACCCCGTCCCCGCCGGACAGCCCGGCCGACGGGTCCTAGACCGGGTCCGCCGGATGCGGAGCGACCAGCGGCAGCTGCGAGGCCAGGCGCTGTTCGCACAGTTCGGCGAGCCGGTCGTAGCCGGCCTTGCCCATCAGCTCGGTCAGCTCGGCCCGGTAGGAGACGTAGACCGGCTCGCCCGCGCCGTGGGCCGAGGTCGCCGACGTGCACCACCAGTGCAGGTCGTGGCCGCCCGGACCCCAGCCCCGGCGGTCGTACTCGCCGATGGACACCTGCAGCACCCGGGTGTCGTCGGGCCGGTCGATCCAGTCGTACGTCCGCCGGACCGGCAGCTGCCAGCACACGTCCGGTTTGGTCTCCAGCGGCTCGCGGCCCTCGCGCAGGGCCAGGATGTGCAGCGAGCAGCCCGCGCCGCCCGCGAAGCCGGGCCGGTTCTGGAAGATGCAGGAGCCCTGGAAGGGCCGGGTCTGCCGGGAACCGTCCTCGTCCTCGGAGACCCAGCCGCGCGCCAGCCCCTCGTCGCGCTGCTGCCAGATGTCCGGCGTGAGCCTCGCCACATGCTCGGCGACCCGCTTCTCGTCGTCCTCGTCGGAGAAGTGGGCACCCAGCGTGCAGCATCCGTCGTCCGCGCGGCCCGCCTGGATGCCCTGACAGCCGCTGCCGAAGACGCAGTTCCAGCGAGAGGTCAGCCATGTCAGATCACAGCGGAAGACCTGCTCGTCGTCCGCCGGATCAGGGAACTCCACCCACGCGCGCGCGAAGTCGAGCCCCTTCTCGTCACTTGCCCGCGTCGAGGATTTGTCGCTCTTCGCCTTTTTCGTCTTTGGCACGCATCCAGGGTAAGTGGCCGGAGACCGCTCCGGGGCCTGAGGACCGGGGTACTGGCAGTAGCGTTCCGTCCATGAGACTCGGTGTCCTGGACGTGGGTTCCAACACGGTGCACCTGCTGGTGGTGGACGCACACCCCGGCGCGCGCCCCCTGCCCGCGCATTCGCACAAGGCCGAGCTGCGGCTCGCCCAGCTCCTCGACAGCAGTGGCGCCATCGGCTCCGAAGGCGTCGACAGACTGGTCGGCGTCGTCCAGGACGCCCTCCAGGCCGCCGAGGACAAGGGCGTCGAGGACCTGCTGCCGTTCGCCACGTCCGCGGTCCGTGAGGCGAGCAACGCCGACGAGGTGCTGGCCCGGGTCCAGGACACCACCGGCGTCGAGCTCCAGGTCCTCACCGGCGCCGAGGAGGCCCGCCTCACCTTCCTCGCCGCCCGCCGCTGGTTCGGCTGGTCGGCCGGGAAGCTGCTCGTCCTGGACATCGGCGGCGGCTCCCTGGAGATCGCCTACGGCATCGACGAGGAACCCGACGCGGCCGTCTCCCTCCCGCTGGGCGCGGGCCGGCTCACCGCCGGCTGGCTGCCCGGCGACCCGCCCGCCCCGGAGGCGATAAGGGCACTGCGCCGCCATGTGCGCACCGAGATCGCCCGCACCGTCGGCGAGTTCACCCGCTTCGGTGCCCCGGACCACGTGGTCGCCACGTCGAAGACCTTCAAGCAGCTGGCCCGCATCGCCGGCGCCGCCCGCTCCGCCGAGGGCCTCTACGTCCAGCGCGAGCTCAAGCGCGAGTCGCTGGAAGCCTGGGTCCCCCGCCTGGCGGGCATGACCGCGGACCAGCGCGCCGAACTCCCCGGCGTCTCCGACGGCCGCGCCGGCCAGCTCCTCGCCGGCGCCCTGGTCGCCGAGGCCGCGATGGACCTCTTCGCCGTGGAGAACGTCGAGATCTGCCCGTGGGCGCTCAGGGAGGGCGTGATCCTGCGGCGACTGGATCACATGGGACCGGTGTAGGGCACCCGTGGGACCGGCGCCCTGTACCCGTGGGACCGGCGCCCTGTACCCGTGGCACCGGTGCCCTGTACCCGTGGGACCGCCACAGAGCACCCCCGCCACACCGCACCCGCACCACAGAGCACCCGCGACGAGCCACGGACGACCGGCGCCCGCCCGTGGCAAACCCCACAACGGCCCATAGGTACCCCGCATTCCGCATACCGCAGCCCGTAACCTGTCCCTCATGGCAGAGCCCGTCCGCATCCCAGATGCGAAGGTCGCCCTCTCCACGGCCTCGGTGTATCCGGAGTCCACGGCGACGGCCTTCGAGATCGCCGCGCGCCTCGGCTACGACGGCGTCGAGGTCATGGTGTGGACCGACCCGGTCAGTCAGGACATCGAGGCGCTCCGCCGCCTCTCCGACTACCACGGGATACCGGTGCTGGCGGTGCACGCGCCCTGCCTGCTCATCACCCAGCGGGTGTGGTCCACCGACCCCTGGGTCAAGCTCCAGCGCGCCCGGGCCGCCGCCGAGAAGCTCGGCGCCGGCACCGTCGTCGTGCACCCGCCGTTCCGCTGGCAGCGGCAGTACGCCCGGGACTTCGTCACCGGGATCTGGCGCATGGCGAACGAGACGGACGTACGGTTCGCGGTGGAGAACATGTACCCCTGGCGCTACCGCGACCGCGAGATGCTCGCCTACGCCCCCGACTGGGACGTCACCCAGGACGACTACCGGCACTTCACGATCGACCTCAGCCACGCGGCGACCGCCCGCACGGACGCCCTCGACATGCTCGGCCGGATGGGCGACCGCCTCGGCCACGTCCACCTGGCCGACGGCCGGGGGTCGGCGAAGGACGAGCACCTGGTCCCCGGCCGCGGCACCCAGCCCTGCGCCGAGGTGCTCGAGCGGCTCGCGCTGACCGGCTTCGACGGCCACGTCGTCATAGAGGTCAACACCCGGCGGGCGATGTCCGGTGCCGAACGCGAGGCCGACCTCGCCGAGGCCCTGGCCTTCACCCGCCTGCACCTGGCCTCCCCGGTGAAGGTGCCCCGGCGGTGACCGGGACGACCGGTGCCCGCCGCCGCGGCCGGCCCCCGCGCACCGAGTCGGCCGGCACCCGCGACCGCATCCTCACCGCGGCCCGCGAGGAATTCTCCGAGCGCGGCTACGAGAAGACGTCCGTGCGCGGCATCGCCAAGGCCGCAGGCGTCGACTCCGCGCTCGTCCACCACTACTTCGGCACCAAGGAGCAGGTCTTCGAGGCGGCCGTCGCGGTCGCCTTCGCGCCCGCCCTGAACGCCCCCGACGCGGTGGCCGCCGGGCCGCTGGAGGGAGTGGGGGAGCGGCTGACCCGCTTCATCTTCGGCGTCTGGGAGAACCCCACCACCCGTACGCCCCTGCTCGCCATCGTGCGCTCAGCCGTCGACAACGAGACCGCGGCAGCCGTCTTCCGCCGCCTCGTCTCCGCCCAGCTGCTGCGCCGGATCGCCGTACAACTGGATCTCCCGGACGCCGAACTGCGCGCCGAGCTGGCGGCCGCGCAGGTGGTGGGGTGCGCGATGCTGCGCTACGTGATCAAGGTGGAGCCGCTGGCGTCGGTGGACCTGGAGCAGATCGTTGCGCGGGTGGCGCCGGTGGTGCAGGGGCACCTGACCCATCCCTGACAGTCCAGGCAGCCCTGGCAGCCCCGACAGCCCTGACGGTCCGGTCCCGGTACTCCTGACAGCCCGGATGGTCCTGACCGCACCGCGTCCGTGGAACACGTGTCCCGTATCCCGGACACCCGCGTCCATCCCTTGGAGTGTCGGCGTACGCTCGTAGGGAGTCAGAACTCTCTGGCGGAAGCCCCCGCCGGATGGTCTTCGAAGGAGCGAGCGACGATGCCCGAGCTGAGGTCCCGCACAGTCACCCACGGCCGCAACATGGCGGGCGCCCGCGCCCTTATGCGCGCCTCCGGTGTACCCGGTGCGGACATCGGCCGGAAGCCGATCATCGCGGTGGCCAACTCCTTCACCGAATTCGTGCCCGGCCACACCCACCTGCAGCCGGTCGGCCGGATCGTCAGCGAGGCGATCAAAGAGGCGGGCGGCATCCCGCGCGAGTTCAACACCATCGCCGTCGACGACGGCATCGCGATGGGCCACGGCGGCATGCTCTACTCCCTGCCCTCCCGCGACCTGATCGCGGACAGTGTGGAGTACATGGTCGAGGCCCACTGCGCCGACGCCCTGGTCTGCATCTCCAACTGCGACAAGATCACCCCGGGCATGCTGATGGCCGCCCTGCGCCTGAACATCCCGACGGTCTTCGTCTCCGGCGGCCCGATGGAGTCCGGCCGCGCGACCCTGGTCGACGGCACGGTCCGCACGCTCGACCTGGTCGACGCGATCTCCGACGCCGTGAACGACAAGATCTCGGACGAGGACATCCTCCGCATCGAGGAGAACGCCTGTCCGACCTGCGGCTCCTGTTCCGGCATGTTCACCGCCAACTCGATGAACTGCCTGACGGAGGCGATCGGCCTCTCCCTCCCCGGCAACGGCTCGGTCCTCGCCACCCACACGGCCCGCAAGCAGCTCTACGTCGACGCGGCCCGCACGGTCATGGACCTCACCCGCCGCTACTACGAGCAGGACGACGACACCGTCCTGCCGCGCAGCATCGCCACCTTCCAGGCCTTCGAGAACGCCATGGCCCTGGACATCGCGATGGGCGGCTCCACCAACACGATCCTGCACCTGCTGGCCGCGGCCGAGGAGGCGGGCGTCCCCTTCGGCCTGGAGCAGATCGACGCGGTCTCCCGCCGGGTCCCCTGCCTGGCGAAGGTGGCCCCGAACGTCGCGAAGAACCGCACGTACTACATGGAGGACGTGCACCGCGCCGGCGGCATCCCCGCCCTGCTCGGCGAACTGCACCGCGCGGGCCTGCTCAACGAGGACGTGCACGCCGTGCACAGCCCGTCCCTGGCGGACTGGCTGAAGACCTGGGACGTGCGCGGCGGCTCCCCGTCCGCCGAGGCGGTCGAACTCTGGCACGCGGCCCCCGGCTGCGTCCGCTCCGCCGAGGCCTTCTCCCAGTCCGAGCGCTGGGAGGCCCTGGACGAGGACGCGGCGGAAGGCTGCATCCGCTCGGTCGAGCACGCGTACTCCAAGGACGGCGGCCTGGCGGTCCTCTGGGGCAACCTGGCGGCCGACGGCTGCGTGGTGAAGACGGCGGGCGTCGACGAGTCGATCTGGACCTTCGAGGGCCCGGCCGTGGTCTGCGAGTCCCAGGAAGAGGCCGTCCAGCGGATCCTCACCCAGGAGGTGAAGCACGGCGACGTCGTCGTCATCCGCTACGAGGGCCCCAAGGGCGGCCCCGGCATGCAGGAGATGCTCTACCCGACCTCGTACCTGAAGGGCCGGGGCCTGGGCAAGACCTGCGCCCTGATCACCGACGGCCGCTTCTCCGGCGGCACCTCGGGCCTGTCCATCGGCCACGCCTCCCCGGAGGCGGCCTCCGGCGGGACCATCGCCCTCGTCGAGGACGGCGACCGCATCCGCATCGACATCCCGAACCGCACGATCGAACTCCTCGTCGACGAGGCGGAACTCTACCGGCGCGAGCACGCCCTGAACGGCGTCCACGCCCCCCGGAACCGCGAGCGCAAGGTGTCGGCCGCGCTGCGGGCGTACGCGGCGATGGCGACCAGCGCCGACAGGGGCGCCGTGCGGGACGTGTCCAAGCTGGGCTGAGCCGGCCGGCTGGGCCGAGGGGCCGCTCCTTCACCGGGGGCAGCCCCTCGGCCTGTCACCAGGTCACCAGGTCAGCGAGTCAACGGGTGAGCGGGTGAACCGCTCACCAGCCCGCCGGATCGTGGCCGTCGACGGCGAAGACGGTGCCGTCGGGCGCGGAGGCGTAGACGCGGCCCTTGATGACCACCGGCTCCGGCAGCGTGGCCGTCACCCGGTCCGCGCGCGTGCCGAGCCGGGCCCGGGTCTGCCCGACGAGGGCGCCCGTGCGGGCGTCCACGGCGAGCAGCCGCCCGTCGGGAGTGCTGACGTACACATGGCCGCCGTCGGCGACCGGCGTCGAGCCCCGGATCACGGAGGTCTGCAGCCGCCACAGCCGCCGCCGCGCGCCTGTGTCCACGGCCTCCAGCGAGCCCCCGGTGGCCAGGAGGTAGACCACGTCCCCGCGCACGGTGGCGTGGGCGTCCTCGAGGGACACGGACAGGGCCACCCGCCGTGCCGTCCGGGACGCGGGGCTGTAGCGGACGACCGCCTGCGTGGCCCCGTAGACCCGGTCGACGGCGAGGAAGTAGGCCGATCCGCCGCTGGTTCCGACGGGCCGCAGCGATCCGTCGAGCAGGGCCTCCCAGCGCACGTCACCCGTGCCCGGGTCCACCGCGGTGACCCGGGTGCGCGACCCGTCGGCCGAGGTGCTCGTGGTGTACGCCACCCGGTCCCCGGTGAACCAGGTGAACAAGGGCATCGTCTGCCCCGGAATCCGGTGGTGCCACTTCGTCCGGCCCGAGGCGCTGTCCACGCCGGTGACCGTCCCGTCGGCCGCGGTGAGCAGCAGGATGTCCCCCGCGAACCGCATCCCGCCGCCCGCGGGTACGTCCTGCTGCCGGCGCACCGTGCCGGACACGGGATCGAGCGCCGCCACGCGCCGCCCCTGGTCCGTCAGGACCTGCACCAGCCCACCCGACAGCACGGGCGCTCCGCTGCCCAGCGACGTGGCGGCGGAGCGCCGCCAGAGCAGACTGCCGTCGGAGGGGGAGAGGGCGTAGACCCGCCCCGACTGCGCGCAGACCAGCGCGGCGGTGGTGGCGGAGCACTGGGGCATCCCGGCGTCCCCGGATCCGGGCTTCTCCGCCCATGGCATGAACCCGTCGGCCGACGCCCCGGCCGCCACGGTGTGCGAGCCGCCCCCGGCCGGCTGGGGACCTGAGCCGTCGGCCAGCCGCACCGAGGCCACCGCACCGCCGACGACGAGAGCGAGCACCCCGGCAGTCAGGGCCGCCCACCGGACCCGGCGCCGCCGAGGCCGCCCTCCGGACTCCGTGGGCCGGGGTCCCGTGACCTCGTACGCCGCGACTTCGGGCGCGGCGACCGGCGCGGCGACTTCGGGCTGGTCGACTTCGGGCTCCGCGGCCTCGGGCTCCGCGGCCTCAGGTTCCCCGGCCTCAGGTTCCGCTACGGGCTCCCCGTCCGCCGGTTCTCCGTCCGCCCGTTCCCCGTCCGCCCGTTCCCGGTCCGTCCGTTCCCCGTCCGCGGACGTCGGCACGCTCGTACGCTGTGCCGGTATGAAGGTCTGCGTGTCGTACGAGGCCGCCACCGACCGCAGTTCCCGCATCAGCGCGTCGGGCGTGGGCCGCTCCTCCGGCTCCTTGGCCAGGCAGCGCAGCACCAGCGGCGCGAGGTTCTCCGGTACGCCGGTCAGGTCGGGCTCGTCGTGCACGACCTGGTACGCGACGACATAGGGGCTGTCGGAGTCGAACGGCCCGCGCCCGGTGGCCGCGTGCACCATGACCGACCCCAGGGCGAAGACGTCGGCGGCCGGGCCCACCTCCCGGGGGCGCCGGAACTGCTCCGGTGCCATGAACGGCGGAGTGCCGATCAACTTCCCCGTCTCGGTGCGCAGTTCGCTGTCCTTGGGGCGGGAGATGCCGAAGTCGATGACCTTCGGCCCGTCCTCGGCGAGCAGCACGTTGCTCGGCTTGAGATCGCGGTGCACGACCCCCACGCGGTGGATGTCGCGCAGTGCCTCGGCCAGTCCGGCCATCAGCCGGCGCAACCGGTCCGGGGACATGGCCCCGTGCTCCTTCACATGGCCGGCGAGGGTCTGTCCCGGGATGAACAGCGTCGCCATCCAGGGCCGTTCGGCCTCCGGATCGGCGTCCACGACGGGCGCGGTGAACGCACCGCTCACCCGCCGGGCGGCGGCCACCTCCTGCCGGAACCGGCCACGGAACTCGGGGTCCCTGGCGAACTCCGCGTGGACGACCTTCACCGCGACCTTCATGCCCGAGGTGCTGCGGGCCAGGTGCACGACGCCCATCCCACCGGAGCCCAGGCGCGACTCCAGGTGGTAGTGACCGGCGTACTCCGGAAGTTCCGCTTCCGCGCCCGCTCCGGCGTTCCGCTGTGGCGCCATGGGACCACCCCCGTGCTGTTCGTCGGCGCGCGCGACGCACGGAGCCTAGTCGATGACCCTTGCGGAACAGAGGCGGCTTGCTGGCGTTCGCGTGCGAATCACGCACATGTGTTTCGTGGCCTGATTTCGGGGAATCAACGGGGCCCCATGGCAGTCATGGGGATCGAACGGGGGAGTTCACATGTCTGTTGCAGACGTCGGAGAAGTCGAGGGCGGGGACGGGATCGAGGTCGTCACCACCGCGGTCGAGGCAGCCGCGGCCGTGCAGTACTACTCGGTCGCCCCGGGCGTCCAGCTCAATGTCCGCAGTGGCCCCGGTACCAACTACAGCCTCGTCCGCACGCTGGCCGAGGGCGCCAAGGTGCCGATCTACTGCCAGACGCCGGGCCAGACGATCACCGGGCCGTACGGCACCAGCAAGATCTGGGACAACATCGCAGACGGCCAGTACGTGTCCGACGCGTACGTCCGCACGGGCAGCGACGGCTACGTGGCCTCGCGCTGCTCCTGACCCGCCCCGGAGCCCGCCGCGCCGTCCGGCCATAATCGTCCCGTGAGCGACGGAACCGGCACCCCGGACACCACGGCGGGCTCCCCGGGCGGCACCCCCGGCGACGGCCCCCGCCCCGAGCCCCTGCGGTTCTTCGGCACGACCTGGGTGAACCACGACCACGGCTACGCGGTCCGCCGCGCGGCCGTCACCGCCGGCTCCCTGGCCGCGGCCGTCGCCTCCTGCGTCGTCCTGCGCTTCGCCTACCAGGGGCTGGAGATCGCGGGCAGCGGGTCCTTCGTGACCGTCCTGGTCGTCGCGATGTTCGCGATCTGCAGCGCGCTGGCCTTCCGCAACACCTGGGACGGTTTCGGCAGGCGCCTCGACCCCGCCCGCCAGGCCTCCCTGCGGGGCCTGCTGGCCATCGGCTTCGTCGGCTCCCTCGCCGCCTACTTCTTCCGCTCGCTCATCGAGGCCCCCGGCGAGAAACTGCACCGCGCCACATACGAAGAGGCCCGCGCCCGGCACGGCCGCCGCAGCTCACACCGCACGGGGAATCCCGCCAAGAAGCGCCGCAAGGCGTAGCGCGCGGGGCGAGGCGGAAGGAAGGCGTCCCCGGCAATCCATTAATCCAGGGCATGCTCCGGGTTCAGCGGCCAGCATGACCGTATGGCCATCATTCCCTCACCGTCGCCGTCGCACTTCTCCCGGCGGGCCCACTCCTTCAACGCCGCGGCCGCCCAGTACGCCGCGCACCGCCCCTCCTATCCGCCCGCCCTCTTCGACACCCTCGAGGAACTCACCGGCCGCCCCCTCGACGGCTCCCGGGTCGTCGACGTCGGTGCCGGCACCGGCATCGGCACCGCGCTGCTGCGCGCCCGCGGTGCCGACGTGATCGCGGTGGAACCCGGCGACGGCATGGCGGCCCAGTTCCGCCGCACCCTCCCCGACGTCCCGCTGGTCCGGGGCGACGGCAACGCTCTCCCGCTGGCCGACGCCTGTGCCGACCTGCTCACCTACGCCCAGTCCTGGCACTGGACCGACCCGGCCCGCGCGGTCCCGGAGGCGCTGCGCGTGCTGCGGCCCGGCGGGGCCCTCGCGCTGTGGTGGAACACCAGCCCCCTCGACGTCCCGTGGCAGGAGGCCCAGGCGAACCGCATCGGGTGCCATTTCGGCATCGAGCGCCCCGAGGACCGGAACGCCGACGCCGACCGTTCCGCGCTCGCCGACCCCAGCGGCCGCCTCGGCTTCACCTGCCGCACGGTCCGCTGGAGCCGGCACGTCCCCGTCGACACCCACCTCGCCAACCTCGGCAGCCACTCGGCCTTCCTCGTCCAGGACCCGGCGACGGCCGCCGCCTTCCTCGCCGAGGAGCGCACCCACCTGCTCGCCGCCTTCCCCGGCGGCACGGTGGAGGAGGTCTACGACGTGGAGCTGATGGTGGCCGTCGCTTGACGGCCACCAGGCCCGGGCGCATTATTCATCACATGATGAATTACGTGCCCGGGCCTCCGGGACCCCCCGCCGACCCCGCGTCGGCCCCGGCCGTCCAGGCCTCCTCCCTCACCGTCGCCCGAGCCCCCCGCACCGTCCTGCGCGGCCTCGACTTCACCGTCCCGCGCGGCAGGATCACCGGCCTGCTCGGCCCCTCCGGATGCGGCAAGTCGACCCTCATGCGAGCCGTCGTCGGCACCCAGGCCAAGGTCACCGGCACCCTCCAGGTCCTCGGCCGGCCCGCCGGCCACCCCACCCTGCGCCATCGCATCGGCTACGTCACCCAGGCCCCGTCCGTCTACGACGACCTGACCGTCCGCCAGAACCTCGACTACTTCGCCGCGATCCTCGACCCCGGCCGCCCGCACGCCCGGACGCGCTCGCGCGGGGGCACCCGCACGGCAGCCGAGCGCCGCCACGACACCGTCGCCCGAGCCATCGCCGACGTCGACCTCACCACCCACGCCGACGCCCTGGCCGGAAACCTCTCCGGCGGCCAGCGCAGCCGCGTCTCCCTCGCCGTTGCCCTCCTCGGCACCCCCGACCTGCTGGTCCTCGACGAACCCACCGTCGGCCTCGACCCGGTCCTCCGCCGCGACCTGTGGCACCTCTTCCACGACATCGCCGCGACCCGCGGCGCCACCCTCCTGATCTCCTCCCACGTCATGGACGAGGCCGAGCGCTGCGACCACCTCCTCCTCATGCGTGAGGGCGAGATCCTCGCCGACGACACCCCCGACGCCCTGCGCACCCGCACCGGCGCCGAAACCGTCGAGGCGGCCTTCCTGAACCTGGTGGACGAGGCGGCCTCCGGAGGCCGCTCGAAGGAGACGGCACGATGACAAGCAGAGTGCGCGCCACCGCGGCCCGGGTCCTGCGCCAGCTGCGCCACGACCCGCGCACCGTCGCGCTGATGATCCTGGTCCCCTGTCTGATGCTGGTCCTGCTGCGCTACGTCTTCGACGGCAGTCCGCGCACCTTCGACACCATCGGCGCCTCGCTCCTCGGCATCTTCCCGCTGATCACGATGTTCCTGGTCACGTCCATCGCCACCCTGCGCGAACGCACCTCCGGCACGCTCGAGCGCCTCCTCGCCATGCCCCTGGGCAAGGCCGACCTCATCGCCGGGTACGCGCTCGCCTTCGGCGCCCTGGCGATCGTCCAGTCGGCACTCGCGACCGGCCTCGCGGTCTGGTTCCTGGGCCTCGACGTCACGGGCAGCCCCTGGCTGCTGCTCCTCGTGGCCCTCCTCGACGCGCTGCTCGGCACAGCCCTCGGCCTCTTCGTCTCGGCCTTCGCGGCCTCCGAGTTCCAGGCGGTCCAGTTCATGCCCGCGGTGATCTTCCCCCAGCTCCTCCTCTGCGGCCTGTTCACCCCCCGCACCGACATGCACCCCGCCCTGGAGGCCGTCTCCGACGCCCTGCCCATGTCGTACGCGGTGGACGGCATGAACGAGGTCCTCCGCCACACCGACATGACGACGGCCTTCGTACAAGACACCGTGATCGTCGCGGGCTGCGCGCTCCTGGTACTGGCCCTGGGCGCGATCACCCTGCGCCGCCGAACGGAGTGAGCCCCCGGCGGGGTGCAGGGGCGGAGCCCCTGGGGGCGGGAATGGGCAGGGGCGGCGGGGGCGGGAACAGCATCCCGCCCACCGGACACCGGCCCACTCCCCGCACCCCCGGTGCGAAAATGACCCCATGACCCAGAAAGTCGCAGTCCTCGGCACGGGCAAAATCGGCGAAGCCCTGCTCAGCGGAATGATCCGAGCCGGCTGGTCCCCCGCAGACCTCCTGGTCACCGCCCGCCGCCCGGAACGCGCAGAAGAACTCCGCACCCGCTACGGAGTCACCCCGGTCACCAACGCCGAGGCCGCCAAGACCGCCGACACCCTCATCCTCACGGTCAAGCCGCAGGACATGGGCACGCTCGTGGACGAACTCGTCCCCCACGTCCCCACCGACCGCCTGATCATCAGCGGCGCCGCCGGCATCCCCACCGCCTTCTTCGAGGAACGCCTCGCCCCCGGTACCCCGGTCGTCCGCGTCATGACGAACACCCCGGCCCTCGTCGACGAGGCCATGTCCGTCATCTCCGCCGGCACCCACGCCACCGCCGAACACCTCACCCACACCGAGGAGATCTTCGGCGCCGTAGGCAAGACCCTCCGCGTCCCCGAGTCCCAGCAGGACGCCTGTACCGCCCTCTCCGGCTCCGGCCCCGCGTACTTCTTCTACCTGGTCGAAGCCATGACCGACGCCGGCATCCTGCTCGGCCTGCCCCGGGACAAGGCGCACGACCTGATCGTCCAGTCCGCGATCGGCGCGGCGACCATGCTCCGCGACAGCGGCGAACACCCGGTCAAGCTCCGGGAGAACGTCACGTCCCCCGCCGGTACGACGATCAACGCCATCCGCGAACTGGAGAACCACGGCGTACGGGCCGCCCTCATCGCCGCCCTCGAAGCCGCCCGCGACCGCAGCCGCCAGCTGGCCTCGGGCAAGAAGGACTGAAAGGTACGCCTCGCCAGGAGCCCTGGAGGGAGAAGCGAGAACGGCCGCCGGGGCGGCGGCCGTTGCATGCGTACGTGAGCGCGGCCGCCGTCAGGCGGCCCACCCCTGCTGGTTGCACGTACGCGACGTCATGGCCACACGTATGCCGCGACGTGCCCTCCCGCAGCGAGTTGACACACCCCGACCCGATCCGTAAGGTACTTCGAGTTGTCCGACGTGAGAGCCGACTCCGGTCGGTCCCCGGACAGCCATTCCGTAAGTACCAGCCACTGCTCGGCGATACGTCGCCGTGTTGCTTGGCGCGTGTATGAGCGAAATGAGGAATCCGCGTTCGAAAGGACGCAGCCCCCGATTAGCTCGGGAGCGAGGAATCCGCTAAAGTCTCACTCGTCGGAACGGCCGAAGAGCCCGGAAGACAAGCCCGCCGACGGGGAATCGGACGCCGAAAGGATCTGATAGAGTCGGAACCGCCGGAAAGGGAAACGCGAGAGCGGAAACCTGGAAAGCACCGAGGAAATCGGGTCGAGAAAAGATCTGATAGAGTCGGAAACGCAAGACCGAAGGGAAGCGCCCGGAGGAAAGCCGCGAGAGAGTCTCTCGGGTGAGTACAAAGGAAGCGACCGTTCCTTGAGAACTCAACAGCGTGCCAAA